>JAGOCT010000441.1 GCA_017998585.1 Candidatus Cloacimonadota bacterium
ATAGATATCGTTTTGTTGCACATGATATTTTTGTTTTAAAATATCACAATTAACGAAATCTATATATTCTTTCTTTAAATGGTCATTTTTCTTCGAGATTAGGGGGGTCAATTTGCTCCGGAATTAGGGGGTCAGTTTGCTCCGGAATTGGGGGGTCAGTTTGCTCCGGAATAATCATAGGGGATAAGTGGGAATTATTTAAGCCTCTCAATTACTTTTTCCCAATGTTTTGGCTTATTTGTAAGGGCTTTTTAACTATTGGGGTTAACGTTACGCATATGCCCAATGGCTGACTGCGGTAATTCAACTGTCAAACCGTGGAGAAGTTTGAGCTGGCGAAAAGCCTTGCAAAATGCAGTAAACCATCCATTGGGTATATGCGATGTTAGCTGCTTTTTTTTATTTTATCTTCAAGTTCTTCTCTTAGTTTATTTAATAATTCAAACTTCTTTTTTTTGTCTAATTCTTTAAACGCAGCTATTGCCAAACTTACTAATTCATCACCTTCTAGTTGCTCTACATCTGGAAGAGTAAAATCATTCTTTAAATTGAAATCAGTTAATCCTACAATTTTAGATTGATAAATATATCCTTCATCATTCAAGTATTCAAAGTCACTTTCAATAATCTCAATTGCAGATTTAATCCATTCTATAGAATCCAAATTTAAGGCTTCTAAAAAATTAAAAAACAATGTCTGGTCTGGCGGATAATTAAGGTCTATCTCTGTCCAAAACTCTTTTTGTTTTTCGTCATCATCCAAATCTATATAAGAATTAATTGCAGCTTCTAACAAAGCTTTATATGATAAGTAAATCTGAAATTCTCTATTCTCTTTGGATTTTTCATGAAAAATATATGGAATCCACTGCGCACTTCTAATTAAGACATCATCATCTAAATGGCCTCCAATCTTATTTCTCATATGAGTAATTAACCCTTTTCTTTTTCTAATACTTTTAGTTAATTCTTTCAATTCAGGATTCTCTTTTATAAGAAGATTATATCTTTCTAAAGATTCAAAGAAAGTATTCAGGGTAATTAGATTCTGTTTTATAATCTTAAACATTTTATATGGATTCTCTTCAAGAACCATTAATTGATGAAAATTTAATAATTCATCTTTCATCAAGAATAATCCTAATAACTGTTTTCGAGCTTCCATGTACTTCATATTCATCCTCCTAAATTGCAGCTAACGGATAGCAGTATGGTTAGTAAGGGATTGCGGGCTTTTTACCTGTCAAGTTACAATGAAATTTGGAGCGGGTTACTACGCCCCGAAAACCACTGAAACCCTTATTAACTATACCGCGTGTTAGCCATTTGTGCATTTTAATCATGGTGAATTGTTCTTATAATCTCAGTTACTTTTCCATCCTCACTTATATATAATTTCCTACCAATCCATGCAAAATCTCCTTTTTCAAATTTACCATCACTTGTAAAATACCAATACTGTGATTTTAATCTGTCATTATGCCAATCGGTAATTTGTCTAGAAAATGGTTCACCAAGCAATCCTATCACTTGAACTGTATCCATTCCAGGCTCAATCATATTAAAGTTTTGCTCTGAATATGAATCATTAGTTTTGGTATCAATCCATGGTGAAAATCTGTTATAGCCTTCAATTGTCACACTATATCCAATGATGAAAACTGAGAATGTAATAATTGCAATTCCAACAACCCCTAAAATCTTAAATAAAAGTCTCCATGTCATTTTGTAAAGGTTAAGTAAATAACAAATCCATTAGAAAGTATCAAAATCAGATAGTTCCAAAATAAAGAGAGTTTTAATCCTTTTGTAATACGAGATTTAAAATCTCCTTTTCTAATCCATATCAATAGAATCAAGGACAATAGTACACTTAAAAATACCATTATCCCATGTTCTCTAATTGAAATGAAATAATCGTATTCAGAGTCTTTTATTATAAAAATCAAATCGTAGAGTAAATATAAAAGAACTGAAATCAGGTATCCGAATTTATAAAACATATCAGGTTTTCTCTTTATAACGCAATTATGTTCAGTTTAGTACAGCAGTCTCCCTGCATAATGCCTAACTAGTTTGTATGTGCCCCTCGAAGTGCCAAAAGGTGTACAATATCTCCCGTAGGAGGATATATTGTGCACCTTTTCTTACAGTAAAGGGGTTCTTTATTTATTTTGCAAAAATAAACATTTTTTTAATGTCTAAGGTCGCAAGACAAATAAAGAAAAAAAAATCCGCATAAATCCGTTGCATCCGTGTCATCCGCGTGCCATTTTAATCAATTAAAAATTAAGAATTAAAAATTAAACTTAACACAACGCTCTGAAAAACTGATAGCTGATAGCTGACAGCTTTTTTTTACTCGTGGAAATCTGTGGGCAGAATTCTTTGCGTTCTCTGCGGTTAAAGCACCACATCATCACATCAACAAATTACCACATCACTACATCAACAAATTACCACATCAACACATCAACAATCGTATTTCCGTCTTTTTTCCTTCCAAAAAAATGCTCTTATTTTTACGCTTTTTTGCGTTGTTTGTGCTAAAGTGCTGACTATCTTTTTTTTTTTTTTTTTTTTTTTTTTTTTATTTATATTTTTTTTAAAAAAAAAATATATTTTTTCTGATATATAAAAAAAAAATTATAAAAA
>JAGOCT010000442.1 GCA_017998585.1 Candidatus Cloacimonadota bacterium
CTGCATAAGCTTCTTCAATATCCTCCATTGAGCTAGCGTGCATACGAATCAAACGACCGACTTTAAAACGTTTTTTCTGAGAAACATTGTAAAGATCTGAACCTTTTCTGATTTTACCCTGATAAATACGAACATAAGTCAGCTGACCATAAACCTGATTGTCCAGTTTGAAAGCCATTGCAACTGTTTCAGCATTAGGATCAGAAGTTAAAGGCACTTCCACTTCTTTATGATCTAGATCATAAGCAACGTTTTTACGGTCAGTTGGAGCAGGTAAATAAGCTAAAACGGCATCGAGAAGAGTCTGAACACCTTTGTTTTTATAAGCAGAACCCATGAATACAGGGGTAAGCTCGGTTGCCAGTACGCCATTACGAATCGCAGTTGCCAGCATTTCATTGGTAACATTACCTTCAAGGAAAGCTTCCATTAATTCATCAGAAAACATAGACGCTTTGTCTTCCAGCTCTTCACGAAGGGTTTTCGCTTCTTCAAGCATGTGAGCAGGGATTTCTTCTACACGAATTTCAGTGCCTGAAGGACCTTCATAATAATAAGCCTTCATCTGAATCAGATCAACAATCCCTTCAAATTTATCTTCAAGACCAATCGGCATCTGAGCTAAAACAGCATTACGGCCTAATTTCTCGATTAACTGATCTTTTACTTTATATGGATTAGCACCGGTACGGTCTAATTTATTAACAAATGCAATACATGGTACACCATAACGTTTCATCTGACGGTCAACAGTGATAGACTGAGACTGAACACCCCCTACTGAACATAAAACTAAAATCGCTCCATCTAACACGCGAAGCGCATTTTCCACTTCAATAGTGAAGTCAACGTGACCAGGTGTATCAATAATATTAATTGTTGTATCATTCCATTCAACATTGGTAGAAGCAGAACTGATAGTAATACCGCGTTCTTTTTCAAGCTCCATAGAGTCCATGGTGGCACCTACGCCATCTTTACCGCGAACTTCATGAATCGCATGGATTTTATTCGTATAAAACAGAATTCTTTCTGTCAGCGTAGTTTTTCCTGAGTCGATATGCGCACTGATACCGATATTTCTGACTTTGCTAATGTCGTACTTCATTGAGTCCCTTTCATTCATCTTTTTTATATTTTTCTTGCATATAGGCTTTTTGGGTTTTTCCACGAATTTCAGATTCATGGGGCATTTATTACAGCCCTTAATGAATCATGGCTTATAACAAATTGATATATGCATAATCAAAAGATTTAAATCAGGCTTTTTCGTCAAGTATTTATTCATGATTCACCTGTAAATTTTTCTTCACAATTCTTTAAATTAGCTGATGTTGCGACATTCTGACTTACATATCCTTAGTCATTTTTAAACAATTTACTTGTGAAAGACGTTTTAAAAAAGAACCCGCATTCGAAGTTTCTCCAGGATATAAATCTGTTACAACCATCCTGTTGACAACACGAATGATCGTATCATCTCCTTCTTGTTCCAAATATTTATACAAACAATGCAAGACATAGGCTTTTTCTTTGTAATGACCTATGTAAAGCATGATGTGCCCTGGAAAGCGCAAGAAAGAAATGCCAGGCAACGTTTTTCTGATAAGCCAGGTTTCCATGCTTTCTGTTTCGGTTAATGGTGTCTCTGAATGATAGAGTGTATGCCCTGCCTTACCCTGAGTGATCCCATTTCGAGGCAAAAAAATACCAAAAGTGGCAAAAGTTAACTGTAAAAATTTCGAACAATCAATGAATTGATGGCTATCTCCCCAACCATAAGGCAAATGCAGAAATTTAAAAGCCTGCTCAAAAATGTTTCTCAATGTACAGGTCAAATACCCATGACAAACATCCTTTTTTAAGATATAAGAAATTCCTGTCGAATTCGAAGGATCAAAAATACCATAAGCACTGGCACTTTCATCTCGAAAATAAAGACTGGCACCCATTCGGACAGTTCCGGTGAAACGAGTACAGTCACTATCGGCAAATAATGGCGCATAAGCGCTGATAACAGTTAATTGTTTTTCTTGAATAACATGGGCATCATTCTCCAATACAGCGATATTTTCTTTCAAAATCCAGCCACAAGTGGACTGATTAATTTGTAATACCCAGCGATTATCAGGCGTTTCAGCACATATCCAACATAAAGTACCGAAATCAAGGGCATTATTTTGTAAGAAATCAAATTCAAAATCATCTGGTTTTTCCATCCATACATCAGCAATAGGTAGAAGTCTTTCATCTGAATGATGACAAAGCATTGCAAAAACTGGCTTTTTGTACCAGACCACATAGTTAAAATAGGGCATTATCCGCTCAACCGTTAAACGTTTACCATTAAGCAGATGAAGCTCCTTTTTCATAAACATTTCCTGATATTCCTGAACACTTTCTTTACACTGATCAATCAGCCTGTGTAATGAGCTTAATTGCCTGAGTGGTTCATTAACGTTATTGATCAGCTTACGAAGCAGAGAAGAGTCATTCAGCTGCCGAATATCTTCATCTGTTAAAATAGTTTCGTCTATATGATCCAGTCTGCTTAACCAGAAATATGGGGAGTTCATTTCCGGTTCTGTTCCTGGTATTAAGTTTAGTGAAGCTTGTTTTTGAAACATATCTACTCTTTTCATCTTAATCTTAAA
>JAGOCT010000443.1 GCA_017998585.1 Candidatus Cloacimonadota bacterium
AGATAAAATATAGAGTGTTTTATGAATACTGATTATTTGAATGTATTGTTTAAATCCTACTGGTTGAGATTCTAAAACTTTGATGAGTTTATCAGAATTGATTAACTGATTCTGATTAAGTCCTTTGACAAATCGAAGTATTAAATACATTAAGATACTTATCATAATCAAAGTGGCAATCATTTTTATCATCATCCAGCTAAAAGAGGGTGATTCAACCGATTTTACAGGAACTGGCGGTTGAGCGTAAAGTACATAATTAGTAAGAGAATCAAGATATGTACTATCTTGAATGCCAGGACTAGTATTAACTAATGTATCTGAAATGGTAGAAGCGTTATCATTAAAGACAGCGAAAAGCAAAGAGAATGAAAAAAGAGTTAAAACTAGAAGATAAAATTTCATTAATCTGATCCTAAACTTCTTATTCTCTCTTCTCTCGAAACCAGGCTAACAATGCGTACAGCATAATTATCATCTGCAACCATTACTTCTCCAACGGCAAATTTCTTGCCGTTAATCATTAAATCAACCAGATCTCCAGCCAGCTTGTCAAGTTCAACAACTGAGCCCTGACCAATTTCCAGTACTTCTTTAATTTTCATATCTTTTCTGCCTAATTCAACAGTTACAGGCAGACTTACATCAAGCAATAAATCTATATTGATATTTTTTCCACTGGATGGACGTACTTCTTCAAATTCACTGAATTGAGCTCTAGAAACCCTTACTGGTTCTTCTTGTTTTTTAGGAGCACTATTAAATGAAGTTTGGTTTGAACTAAAAGAAGGAACATCATCAGCAGAAAAGCTGTTATTAATGCTTTCAATAGATTGATTATCAAAGATAAGATAACACTGAAATTTTTTTCCTACAACACTGAATTGTAATGTAAGCATTTTATTGTCTATGAAAAAATCCTGTTGAATTTCCATATCCGTAAGTTCAATATCACCTACATTTCCAGTCAGGTTTATACCTTCACCAGAAAATTCTGCAGTCATACTCCCTAATATCTGATTACACATTTCTTTCATGGCATCATTATGTTCATCAGGGATATACTCAGCCTCACCTTCACCAAGCATCATTAAATCAGCAAGTGTAGATACAGCATTCTTATCGATGACTAATTGAAGTTGAAAATTTTGTTGACCTGTATACATAATAGATAACAATACACATGGTATTTCAATTCCTGTATTAATTTGAGAAAAATCAAAATCATCAAAACCTGCAATATCAAAATTAATACTTTGGTTAGTTATTGTACCTAAAACGCCAGATGCATTACTGGTAAAAAAATCAATAAATCGGTTTATTTGTGGAGAGGCATTCATATAATATCTCCTTCTTCATCTACTATATGCTCTACTTTAAATGAATATTTTTTATTATGAACTCCGGGAGCTCCCGAAAATTTAGGGACATTTTGTACTTTAGCAATAAATGGGTCAGTAATTTTCTTTTTTAAAACAAGTATGTCATTTTGTTCAAGATTTACAAAATCCTGAACAAAGATGTCAGTATTACCAATTTCTACAGTAAATTTTATCTGAGTATTTTCAAGTGTTCTGTATAGACTTCTGGTATCAGCTTCGTTTGGTTTTTTCTTTGTTAATGCAATATAATTTTGATTTACTAATTTCTTGAGTATTGGTTCCAACATAAAGTATGGAAAGCATAATAACAAATAAAATTCAAAATTCCTGGCAATAATTGGAAAGTTAAAGACAATCATCGTTTCTGAAGCAGGAGCGATAGTAACCAGCTGAGGATTAGTTTCAAAAGTAAGAATATTAGGCTGTAGAATATCAATATGCTGCCATGCTTCTTTTAAGAATTCCAAAACTCTTTCAGAGACACTATTCATTACAGATCTTTCAATGATTGTTGGTGTTGCTTCGTTTCTCTGTATTGTACTACCGGTTCCACCAAATAAACGATCTATAATAAAAAAAGATAAATTTGGATCAACTTCAAGCAGAGCCTGACCGTCCAGGTTGGTTATATCAAAGATATACATGTAAGTAAAATCTGATGCTGACATAGTAAATTCAAGATAGGTAACCTGTTCAATAGTTGGAGGTTTTACATCAATCATTGTTCGAAGATGATTAGATAGATAAGTTGCTAATAAACGGGCAAAATTGTCATGAATATTTCGAAGAATCTTTAACTGTTCTTTAGATACACGATCAGGATGCCTAAAATCATATAAACGAACTTCTTTCTTTTTATTATCAAGTTCGAAAATTTGTTCAGGACCCTGCTCCTGCGAAAGCAGCGCATCTACTTCTTCCTGAGTGAGTAATTTACTCATGAAACACCCTTATTGCATAACATACTGTGGAAATAGTACATTCGTTATTTTTCCTTCAATCAACAAAGCATTGACGTCTTTTTTGATTTCCTTTTTAAATATTTCACGATTATCTATGTTTTGTAGTTCATCTTTTGATTTTAATGAAAAGTATGTAAGAATTTTGTCTTTAATCAATAAATCCTTATTTTTTAACTCAGTAGGAAGATTTTCATTTTTTATTTGGTATTCAAGAGCGATAGAAACTACTAAAAAACTTTCAGGAGAATCTTTAGGATTAATAACAATGTCACTTAAATTAGCAATGGCATATTC
>JAGOCT010000444.1 GCA_017998585.1 Candidatus Cloacimonadota bacterium
AGCTACTAGCTTGCGCAAAGTTCTTCAAAACAAGCAGGTTGCTTGCCCTACTTGTACCGCAAGCTACTAGCTTGCGCGTTATCTTGGCAAGCAGGTTGCTTGTTCTACAATACTAATAACAGGATATAAAAAATGACTTTTTACCAAAAAATAGCCAAACAACTTGATCAATCTCCCTCTTTTCAGAGATTCAGTGAACTCATCAGAAATGCAAACAAAACCGGTATTTTTACCCAACTCAATTTTTCTCTGAAAAGTCTGCTCTTAGCCCATGCGTTTACCGTATCGAAAAAGAGTGCTCTGCTGATTACCCTTGATGATCGCATTGCTGAAGAGTTTAGTGATGATTTAAAACTCCTGCTGGGTTCAGAGCAGGTCTCATGTTTACCTGATTATGAAGTACTGGCTTACGAAGAAAGATCACCGCATTATGTCATCCGTTCTGAACGTATCAAAGTACTGACAGACATCCTCACTCATGAGAAGAAAGTGATTACCCTTTCTATCCGCAGTTTGATCCAGGCACTGACCCCTTCTTCGATCTTATCTGAATTCATTCTCACTGTTCAACAGGGACAGGAAATGGATATGAGTGATCTGATTGAAATGCTGGTAAACAGTGGCTATGAGAATGATTTCAAAGTCATTAAGCCTGGACAAATATCAAAACGAGGTGGCATCATTGATATTTTCAGTCCGAACTATGATATGCCGGTTCGTCTGGAGTTTTTTGGTGACGAGATCTATTCAATTCGTCATTTTAATGTAGAAAGTCAACGCTCAGAATCTGAAGAATTAAAAGAAATACGTATCATTCCGGCAAGAGAAGTGATTTTATCCAAGATTGCAGAGGATTCACCCCTGAAAGAAAAAACAGCTTTGAAGGGTTTCTATGAGGGGATTGAACATGATATTCCCCTGCTTTTCCAGCAAAAAGAATGTCTGCTCCACTATTTCAACAAAAATGAAGCCATTCTCTTCTGGGATAACATTCATTCTCTCTCTCAAATTGCCGGAGAAATTTCAAAAGAAACAGAAGATATGTGGATTAAAGCAAAAAAGGAATCTAAAAAAAGAATCCTGCCTGATCCGGATACGATGTTTTTTAATAACAAAAGCCTTCATCAGATTACAGCAGATTTTTCAAATCATATTCTGACCACTGCTTTTTATGATCCTAAACAAGAACTGTTTCCGCTTAAAAAAACAGAAGAGATAGACTTTCCGACTGAACCGGCTCCGGTTATCGAAAGTAATCTGATTCTGTTGGAGGATTTTCTCGATACCTATCTCAATAAACAATATACGATTTATATACAAAGTGAAAACAATGCACAAAAACTCAGGATGCAACAATTACTGCCAGACCTGTGTCATCGTCTGCATTTCAATATTGGTGTGTTTCATAAAGGCTTTATTCTTAAAGATGCAAAACTTGCCTTTCTAACTGACCATGAGATTTTCCAGCGTTTAAAAAGAAAAAAACTGGATTCTTCCTTTAGCAAAGGAGAAGCACTGGTAGATTATGATTCCATCAAGCCTGGCGATTATATTGTTCATATCGACTATGGTATTGGCATTTACGAAGGACTTAAAACGCTTGATATTGATGGCAAAAAAATAGAATGCCTTTCGATTCAGTATGCCCAGGGTGATCATATCTATGTACCTACCTGGCAACTGGGAGCAGTTGCAAAATACATTTCTGAAGAAGGCTCTGTTCCGGTTATTCATAAACTCGGTACCAGACAGTGGGAAATCGCCAAAGAAAAGGCTAAGAAACAGATTGAACTGGTTGTCGATGAGATTGTCAATCTCTACGCTGAACGTTCAATACGCTCAGGCATCCGCTTTGATAATGACAATGAGTGGCAAAATGAAATGGAAGATTCCTTTATTTATGAAGAGACGCCTGATCAACGTAAAGCAACTGAAGAAATCAAAAGAGATATGGAAGGCAATCAACCTATGGAACGCTTGTTATGCGGAGATGTTGGCTTTGGCAAAACAGAAGTCGCTATCCGTGCTGCCTTTAAAGCCGTGATGAGCGGTTATCAGGTGGCTGTTCTGGTTCCTACTACTTTACTGGCAGAACAGCATTTTTCCGTTTTTAAAGAAAGGCTGGCTCAGTTTCCGGTTAAGATAGCGATGCTCAGTCGTTTCCGCACCAATGCACAAAAAGAGCGTGATATTGTGAAGTTAATCCAGGGCGATATCGACATCATGATTGGTACTCATCGTTTACTCTCAGCAGATATTCGATATAAAAAACTGGGGTTACTGATCATAGATGAAGAGCATCGTTTTGGAGTAAAACATAAAGATAAAATCAGACAGATCAAATCCAGTGTAGATACGCTTTATATGTCAGCCACTCCTATTCCGCGTACGCTCAACATGGTATTATGTAATCTGAAGAGTATCTCACTGATTCAGACTTCTCCGAAAGCACGTCTGCCAATCAGAACGGTCATTGTTAAATATGATAAAGATGTTGTGAGAGAAGCCATTCAACGAGAGCTTGATCGTGGCGGACAGGTTTATTTCCTGCATAATCGGGTGGAGACAATCAATACGATTGCTGATGATCTCATGAGTATTCTACCGAATGTTCGCTTTAGGATTGGTCATGGAC
>JAGOCT010000445.1 GCA_017998585.1 Candidatus Cloacimonadota bacterium
AAAAAGATGTTGGTCAGGCTATTTTACATCATTACGGAGCTAAAAGTGTTGATTACATTATGTCAACCGATTTGATCGCCATTAGTCCTGATACTTCAGTGTATAAAGCACAGGAAATACTGATTAACAAGAATATTGGCAGATTACCAGTAATTGTGCAGGGTGAAAATGGAAATGAAAAACTGGTTGGAATTGTATCCAGGAGAGATATTCTTAAATCCAATTATGAACAGCATATCGCTTTGAGTCAGAATGTGTTTGAAAATGTTTCTGGTTATTTACGAAAGCTGAATCCACAGATAGTTCAGGTGATTGAAAAGATTAGTATGTTTGCAGACAGTCTAGAAGTTGATGCCTGGCTGGTTGGCGGTTTTGTTCGTGATTTGCTGATGAATCGTGAAAGTATGGATATTGATATTGTGATTGAAGGAGACGCTATTGAGTTTGCAAGTTCACTTGCTGAGCGTTTTCAGCTTAGTTATGCTTCTTTCCCTCAATTCAGAACAGCTATTGTTGTGTTTAAAACCGGTCATAGAATTTACAATAAAGAAATGCAGATAAAGATTGATTTTGCCAGTGCCAGATCAGAAATCTATGAAAAACCAGGTATTTTACCTTCTGTAGAGATGTCTTCTCTAAAAAATGATCTTTACCGTAGAGATTTTACGATAAATAGCATGGCAATCCAGATAAACGGCAGTCATTATGGTAAACTCTTTGATTTCTTTAATGGAAGACGAGATATTCAGATAGGCATCATTAAAATATTGAATAATATGAGCTTCTCTGATGACCCGACCCGTATTTTACGGGCGATTCGTTTTGAGCAGAGATATCAGTTTAAAATAGATCAAAAAACTAAACATTTATTACTGTCTGCATTACATTTGAATTTATTAAAAAAAATAGCCGTTGAAAGAATCCGGCAGGAACTGGTTAAAGCCTGTGATGATGAACATGTTTTCAGATTTTTTGAAAGACTGGGAGAATTAGGTATATTAAATCATCTGAATGTAAATTTAGAGATATCTCAAGAAAAGATAAATCAAATGCAGAAAGTATCAAAACTAATACTTTGGTATCATGAATCATTTCGTTACAAACCTTTGAAGAAATGGATTGTTTATATCTGTATTTTATGCCAGGATATGTCTTTACGATCAGCATTGAAGTTTTTTGAACAATATAAATTTCCAACTGTGATTAAAGCCATTTATCGTGATTTTTATGATAGAGCATGTAGCACAAGCTTTCAACTTTCAAGAAAAGACTTGCCAAACAATTTACATGCATTTCAACAGTCTGAGAAAGAAAATGACAAATCGCTTTCCTATCTGACTAAACAAGCCTCAGAACTGAGCAGGGGAGAATTTGCCTGGTCTCTGAAGAATGTTTCACATGAAGCGTTAATCGCTTTATTAGCAGTAGTTAATGAAGAAGATACAATTGGAAAATTGAAGAATTATTTACTATATGATGCAGAAGAAAAAACAGTCCTTAATGGAGATGATTTGATAGAATTGGGGATAGCAGAAGGAAAACTAGTAGGAATCATATTAAAAGATTTGTATATTCAAAAATTGAATCATCATCTTTTAAAGCGGGAAGATGAAATTGAACTGGTTAAGTCAAAATATCTGAAATAAGTTGACTGATATTGCCAGATTGAAATAATGACTTTATGAGTAAAAATAACATAATGAGTATTGTCCGTCATTGGCAGGACATAAAAATGAAACTTGTTTTTGAATCAGTTCTGATAGGATTGATTGCTGGTATTTTGGTGGTAGCTTATCGGGTAATCCTGGACTTAGTTGGAGAATTTTCTGAAAAAGCATACCATTATATGAAGTTCCACTATTGGTTAATCCCTGTATGGTTTTTAATTTTAATCGCAATTGCTCTTTTTGTAAAATACAGAACCAAACGTGTACCAATGATGAGTGGTAGTGGTATTCCACAGGTTGAAGGTGAATTGCTTGGTCATATTGATATGAGCTGGTGGAAAGTATTGGTCAATAAATTTGTCAGTGGAGCCTTAATGATAGGTGCTGGTTTATCATTGGGGAGGGAAGGTCCGTCTGTTCAAATTGGTGCTTTGGTAGGTAAAGGTGTCAGCAGGGTATTTAAACGAGTCAGAGTGGAAGAAAAATATTTGATATCATGTGGTGCAGGAGCTGGATTATCAGGCGCATTTAGTGCACCATTATCAGGTATCATCTTTGTCTTGGAAGAAGTACATAAAAACTTTTCTCCATTAGTATTGCTGCCAACAGCAGTTGCCTGTATAACCGCTGATTTTTTTAATAAAGTTATATTTGGATTTGCGCCGATATTTAATCTATCTGGATTATCTGTTATTCCACTAAAGTATTATGCCTTAATCATACTATTAGGTATTGTGATTGGTATCTCTGGTGTTATGTTTAATAAATCTCTGATATGGTCTCTTAATTTTTATGAAAAGATGAAATGGGTGCCTGAATCTATGAAGATGATTATACCTGTGTTATTTGCAGGTATGTTGGGTTTTTTTCTGCCACAGGTATTAGGAGGAGGACATCATCTGGTGGTCGATTTGGTTCATCAGAGTGCAGGATTTAAGCTCTTACTGATATTATTGTTAAGTAAGTT
>JAGOCT010000446.1 GCA_017998585.1 Candidatus Cloacimonadota bacterium
TTATTTTTTTTTTTTTTTTTTGTGTAAGTGGATTCCGAAAAATAATTCGCCTGCTTATTAGCAGTTAAGAAATATATACTGCGTCTTATGATTTTCAGGAATGGCTATTTGCTATTCTGAGTTGTTTTCATTCGACTTCCTCCATAATTAATGATGCTATATTCGTTTAACGCTATTTTTTGTCAAGTACAAGTTGATGTTTTTTTTCTCTGTATGGAGATTTTATTCGTTTTTCTTATTCTATCCTTATACCTCCCTTATCTGGTCTAAACAAAATTCGTATGGAAATTGAGAAATAAAGGCAGCTAAGATTGGATAGACTATTATTGGGCTGAGAGCTTTTATTAGTCGCTAATGTCATGTTTAAAACTAAAAACAGATGAAGTAAAGTCTGTTTTAAAAAGTCTTAGTTTTAATGCCATTTTTGGAACTAACTCAAAAGATAAAATACTTAAAATCAGAGTAAATCGTGTCTATAAATCTTTTCCTTTCTAATTCAAAGCATTTGAGTTTTTTATAATCTTGCTGTTATTAATTGGAAAACTATTTCTTTAATTAGCAGGTTTATTGATTAGATTTTTCAGCACTTGTGAACAGTCTCTGCTATTTTTAAAAAAATCACTTGACTTTTTTTCTTAGCAATCTATATTGGAGTTTGCTAAAAATAAAAAATAGCTTAAATTATAATGAAAAAAGTATTGGAGGAGAAAATGACCTTAAAACCAATTGAAGACAGAGTTGTGATTGAGATCGAAAACGAAACTGCAGAAAAGAACGTTGGGGGAATTATCATCCCTGATACAGCAAAAGACAAACCAAACCTTGGAAAAGTAATTGCTGTTGGCACAGACGAAGAATTACAGAAAATCATCAAAGTCGGTGACAGAGTGATTTACGCTAAATACAGCGGAACAGAAATTGAAGTAGAAGGTAAAAAATTACTGATCGTTTCTAAAAATGATATCTTAGCGATTGTTGCATAAGATCAGTTGATTTGCTTCTGTAGCCAATCATTCTTTTAAAAGGGCAGAATTTCTGCCCTTTTTGATTTTTCAGACTGATTATGAACATATGTCAAAAAAGAACTTGACAAGCGAGCCGACTTTAGAATAAATGACATATGTCCATAACGGGTGTAACGCAAGCTACCAGCTGGCCAAAATACCCGTACTACAAGCATCTTGCTTGTAGAATGTTGTAACGCCAGCTACCAGCTGGCGATCATATGGATAATCAACATAATGGAGGAAGAAATGCCACGCAGAGACGGTACAGGTCCAATGGGACAAGGCGCATTCACCGGACGCGGAATGGGTGGATGTCAGACAGAAGATGCAAACAAACAGAATACTGGATTTTATGGAAAAATGAGATCTTTTTTGGGATTTCCTTGTGGAAGAGGTCAGGGCAGAAGATGTTCAGATTTAAACAGAGGTGGATTTTCTGGACGAAACAGGCAGAGAAATTTTATTGGTGTTTATACCGATAATCAGATGATGGACGAAGGTCAGCAGATCGAAATGCTGAAAAGACAAAAAGAACGATATGAAGCAGATTTAAAGAGGATAAACCAGGAACTTGATAAGTACAAAGAAAATTAATAACTTTAAAAAGGATTAGAATATGCCAAGACCAAGAAAAGGAAGACGGGTTTGTTGTTTACCGGAGAATAATGAGTTTGGAACGATAAACAATCACTACAGCTCAGAGAAAGTGGTTTATATGACAGTTGAAGAGTATGAATGCATACGACTCATAGATTACGAAGGGATGATGCAGGAAGAATGTGCTGATCGTATGAATGTCGCAAGAACTACTGTTCAAAGAATTTATAACGATGCCCGAAAAAAAATTGCTGATGTATTGGTGAATGGCTATATTCTCAAGATTGAAGGTGGCAATTATGAGCTCTGTGAACATAATACGCAGGGCTTTGGTTGTCACAGATGCAGAAAAAGAAAAAATTTATGTGAACAATCAGAATAGGAGTATTACATGAAAATCGCTGTACCAGTAAATGAAAATCATATAGAATCAGGTATATGTCCCTCTTTTGGACGATCCCCCTATTATCTTATTTATACAACTGATACAAAAGATGAACAATATTTAACAAATCCGGCAGCCAACAGTCAAGGAGGCGCCGGGATTAAAGCAGCTCAGTTTTTAGTTGATCAGAAAGTGAATGTGGTGTTGGTGCCTCGATGTGGAGATAATGCGGCTGAAGTACTTCATGCGGCTGGCATTAATATATTTAAAAGTCAGGGTGAATCCGTTCAGGAAAATATAGATGCTTTTGAACATAACAAATTAGCCGTATTAGATCAGTTTCATGGCGGATTTCACGGTCATCACGGATAAATGATATGAGAATCGCAGTATTAAGCGGAAAAGGTGGAACTGGTAAAACTTTGGTTTCAGTAAATCTTGCCAGGCTTGCAGGAAATTTTCTTTACATTGATTGTGATATTGAAGAACCGAATGGGCATCTCTTTTTTAAACCGGCATTGACACAAAAAGAAGAGATAAAGGTAAAGATGCCAGTTGTTGATCATGCAAAATGTAATGGTTGCAGAAAATGTATTGACAAATGCCGTTTTAATGCCATGGCTTACATTTATAACAAAGTAC
>JAGOCT010000024.1 GCA_017998585.1 Candidatus Cloacimonadota bacterium
AAGTACCGGCAAAGATCAGCGACACTCTCTTCGAATCCATCCATTTCAGGAAACAGTGCAGGGCAACCAGACCAAATAAAAAGCTCAGCAATGTTTCCCGGTTTTTCAAACTGGCCACTGCTTCGGTGTGAATGGGATGGGCAGCAAAAAGCAGAACCATGCACACCAGGAAAAAAACGTGGGTGGTTTTAAAAATCTTCCTGAGGATAAGGAAGAGCAACAGGAGTACAATTGCGTAAATTAATACATTGATCAGATGGCTCAGATGCGGATTTTCCCCCCACAATCCATACTCGATCGCAAAGGTAGCCATAGCAACTGGCCTGTAACCAAAAGAATTTCCTTCTTCATCCACATACCGGCTGGTAAAGATCTCTGGTATGCCCGCAAAACCTTTCTGGACTTTCGGATTGTTCTGGGTAACATAGGTATCGTCAAGGGAATAACCGTTGGGGATCGTGTTCCCATACAGCAGGAAAGCCAGGGAAAGAGCAAAGAGCAAATATAAAAAATTCTCTATGTAACTTTTCCGGATCATCTAAAGCTGATTTTTGTCCTGCGTAAAAATACAACAAGAATCAGTTCTTTTCAGGTTTCTTTTGCCAATTCTTTACGACTTCCATACAATGTGTGACGTTTTTCATAATTTTGCCCTCATGAACAAAACAGACCAGAATTCAATGGTCATCTCAGGAACACTTTCGCTGAGGGAATATTTGATTAGCCTCAACAGGTCCCGTACATTCAAGGAGTATGCCGGTAGGATGCTTCATGGCCGCAATAAATCCCAGCCCAAAGAGATCATGGCATTAGACGACTTCAGTTTCCAGGTAAACAAAAAGGAGGTGGTTGGAGTCAATGGGGCCATTGGATCGGGTAATAGCACTCTTTTGAGGGTACTGGGAGGCATCACGCACCCCTCGGAAAGGCATAAAACATTTACAATGTATAATTCAAGAGAATTTTTTCAGCAATTCTTTATTTGTAATAGACGTTCATTCGTGGATTGACAATAATCAGAAATTAACATGTCCTTACATTATCACGTTTAATACTGAAATAAAAAATTTAGATTATCATAAATCATTATACTTTCAGGTTAATTTTTCATTTTTACAGATATATCATGGCAACTAATTCATCGATTAAGGACCTCTTTACAAGAAGATTCCATAAAGACATATCTTTAAAAGAGAAAACCAAATTAAACGATTATTCACCCTATGTTGTTGGTATGGCACTTAATATAAGCACTATTTGTCAGCGAAAATGTGAAAGATGTTTTGGCCATTTAACCAATTATAAAGGGAAAGAAATTATGGACCTAGAAACTGCTAAAAAAGCGACAAAATTATTATTGACAATGATTAAGTCTTCTGATCCATGTCATATTATAATTTATGGAGGAGAACCTCTTTTGAATTGGAATCTGTTACAAGATTATATTCCATGGTTTAAATCAGTAGTAAACGATAGAAATAGTAGCTTATCAACCTGTACAAATGGAATAGCTTTGACTCAAGAAATAATAGATTACCATCTAAAATATCAGACTAATTTAAATATTAGCATAGATGGTCCTTACAGCTTTCATTCAAAGAAAGTAACAATCAAAGAATATGATCATGTAATACGAATGATTCAATATGGTGTCAATAAAAACAGTAACCATATTTCAATTCATTGTGTAATAAAAAAAGAGAATATTCCTCATGTTCCTGAGATTTTAGCCTATATAATCTCAATTGGCGTTATTAATATTAATCTGGGTAGAGATCTAAGAGAGTTTTGGTCTGATCAAGATAGAGTCAATCTAGCCGGACAAATTAGAAAGATTGCCTTAAATTATGAAGGAATTATCAGGCCTATCTGTGAAGGATCATGTGATTGTACCTCTTGCAGATCGTCCAATTTAATGGTTTACCCTAATGGAGATATTTATGATACTTGTTATAATTGTGCATGCTCATTAGTATCAAATAAAGAATTTGCTAGATTTGATATAAAAGAGTTTTTCCTTGGAAATATGTTTACAGGAATCAATCTGAAGCCTGATTTAATTATTGCAAAGAAGGAATTGAAAAATAAATTAAAATGTTATCTATTACATGAAAACATCGATGAAGCTGTTAATTTGATTTATGGACAGGATAAAAGAAGGTTGTATTGTCCAATTCAGGATTTTAAAAAAGATTGACAATGCAATTTTTTGCTGATCTGCCTTAACTATAGAACAAATAATTACATATGTAATCTGATCCATATAATCTTTAACAATTCTTATATTAGGATTTAATGTGCGGTATTCTTGGCCAATTGAACCATGCTATCCAGGTGAATGAAAAGTCATTTAACAAAATGCGGGATTCACTTACCCATCGCGGGCCTGATGATACCGGCACCTGGATTTCTAATAATGGTTTTATTGCATTGGGGCATCGCAGGCTCTCTTTTATTGATTTAAGTAAGAATGGACATCAACCAATGGCGAATGAAAACAAAACCCTATGGTTGACTTTTAACGGCGAAATCTATAATTATAAAGAGTTGCGATCGGTATTAATCTCAAAAGGCCATATTTTCAAATCTACTTCTGACTCGGAAGTTTTACTGCATGGTTACGAAGAATGGGGAACCGGACTCCTTGATAAGATCAAAGGAATGTTTACATTTGGTATTTGGGATGCGCAAAAGAAAAAGCTCTTTCTTGCCCGGGACCGGTTTGGTATCAAACCCCTGTACTATGCCCATTTTAAGGATAAATTCCTATTTGCTTCCGAAATCAAAGCCATTCACCTCGAACCCGAAACGACATTGACCATAGATTACACTTCGGTATTCGATTATTTAAACTATCGTTACATCCCCAGCCCGGCAACTATCTGGAAGGAAGTGTCAAAATTGCCCCCAGCCCATTTCCTGGTATATGATTACCCCTCCGGAAGGATTGAGGAAATAAAGGAATACTGGAAACTTATACCCGGCAATGAGAAGCCTGAGGTAAAAAAAGCTGTAGTAAAAGTGGATGAATTGTTGTATCAATCCATAAATCAGCACATCCGGAGCGATGTGCCGGTCGGTAGCTTTCTAAGCGGCGGATATGACAGCAGCGCTATTGTTTATTATCTGCATCGCCTGGGCTATACGGCCAACACTTTCTCCATAGGTTTTGAAGATTGGGATCAGAGCGAACATCAATATGCAGAAATGGTGGCAAATAAATTCAACATGCCCTTTTTCCATGCCCTGGCCGGAGAAGAACAATTTGAGCTGGTTAAAAAACTGATGTACTTCTATGACGAGCCTATTGCAGATATTTCGATTATTCCGACCTATATGGTTAGTAATCTGGCTGCAAAGCACAATAAGGCAGTATTGTCAGGTGAAGGAGCAGATGAAATCTTCTGCGGCTATTGGTGGCAGAAACGCATGGCGACAATGCCTCCGTTGTCGAATTTATGGTGGAAGAAGCTTATTGGGATCTTACTAAAGGGATATACCGGTTTTTTGACAAATGAATATGCTGATGCAATGGCAATGGGAAGATTCTCCGAAAAGGAAATCAAAGATCTGATCCATCCTGATTTGGCAACTTTTCTCAGAAATGACTCTGACTGGTTTTACAGGCACTATGTGAACCAAGAACTTTCGCCTCTCAAGAATTTTCAAATAATGGATATTAAGACTTTCATGGGAGAACTGGTGCTTACAAAAATTGATCGTTCCAGTATGGCAAATTCCCTGGAAGTCAGGGTTCCCTTTCTGGATCATGAGCTTGTAGAGTACATTTTTTCGTTAAATGAAAAAGCATATTACAGCCCGGATGTAGCAAAATATCCCCTTTACGAGAATATTAAGCAATCCCTCCCTGATGTCATATTATATAGAAAGAAGCAGGGATTTGTGGGACCGGATTCGTATTACATGAATATTGACAGATATGCACTGACGCTTAAGAATGGATGCCTGGTAAAACAGCATATCATTAAAGCTGATTCGCTGAACCTGCTTATCGCACAGAAAGATCATTGGAGGTTATGGAAACTGTATGTTCTTGAAATATGGTGGAAACAGTGGGTATAGATAAAAGGATAAATACATAAGAATCAATAGGTGAGAGATTTTTTCAAAAAGTTAAGGATAGGACTCTGGTGGAATCATATCGTTCCTCCCATCATCGCGACGATTTACTTTGTTGTTTGGCAATCAAACCTACTCAATCCGTCTTTCTGGTTATATTTATTGTTCTTTATTACCTCTGTTACGGGTTTTGCAGCCTTTGGATATTTTCTGAACGATATTTCCGATATCGAAACAGACCGGCTGGCAGGAAAGCCAAACAGTGCTTTCAGATTAAGCAGGACCTCCATGCTGTTCATTGGTGGAGGCCTATTTTTAATCGGATCAATACCTTGGATCTGGCTGCCAAACTCATTATCAACAACCGGATTGCTTGTTCTGTTGATCTTATGTCTGATTTTTTATTCATTCCGGCCCTTTCGATTAAAAGAACGTGGATTACCCGGATTGATCTGCGACATTCATTACGGGCATATACTCCCTGTTTTTATTGCTCTTAACGTATTTGGAATTCTCTACGGAGTCAAATGGTCAGTTGGATTCCTGTCAGAATTATTGCTTTACCTTTTATTATTTGCGAAAGGATTTCGAAATATTTTGTGCCATCAGTTAGAAGATGAACAGGATGATATTACATCCGGCATAAAGACTTTCGCCACTTTATATGGAATGAAAAAAACTGCCAGGATTATTAATTATACATTAGCTATTGAGTCGGTTTTGTTGATTCTGCTTTTCGTAATTTATGTGCCCATCCTTATGATTGTTCTGTCAATTTTCAGTTTTGTAAATCTACTTCTTATTATCAGTTGGGGCACCTTTAAATTACCTGTCAAAGAACGATTTACAAAACTCCGGTTCTTTTTAAATGATATTTATGAAGAATGGCTGCCTTTATTCCTGGTGATTCTTGTTGTGATAAAGCATACTATGTTATGGTGGTTATTACCTTTACATCTTATATTCTTTAATCGGGGAATTTGTAACATTGGGATGGATTTCTTGAAAATCTTTAAGTGGTTTTCTTTAATTATACGACGGTTTTACTTTGAACATTTTTAAATCCAAAGTGGTTTTGAACAGATGAAGAAGCGCATTTTCGTTTTTGTCGTTGTAGGCCAAAAAGAACACATCGATGAGCTGAATCTTTCCATCAGAACATTAAAGCATTTCACTTCTTATGAAATAATTGTTGTCACTGATCTTGCACGAAATGAATCCGGAATTGAGCATGGCAACGTTTTAGATGTCAGTACGCCAGAATCGATGACCAACCACCAGGCAGCCATTTATCTAAAGACAGGTCTGCATCGATTCCTGGATATGTCTCATGAATATTGCTACCTTGACGGTGATGTGCTGGCGGTTCGTAAAAACGTGGACGACGTTTTTAACCACTTTATAGCTCCCATAATTTTTTGCACAGACCATTGTCGGTTGCAGGAATTTAGTGAAGCAGCCATTCATTCAACATTCGATCCGGATATCTTAAAGAAGCGCGAAGTATTATATTCATTGTTTGATACAATTAACCAAAAAAGACGGAGAAAACGATCTCCAATAAAGACTTTTTTCGAACGATTCATTCAGTTTATTTTATTTAGACTTTCTATTGTCATAGTTACTGCTTTGACCATGATGAAAGGCACAGAAATCAAAAAACATAAATCTAAAAGTGCTAATCAAAAGAGAAAATTTCAGTACAATGAACAAATAAGAAACACCTTTGTGAGGTTGAATGAAAAAATTTACAGAAATCCCTCGGCTCCTGTTTACTATTTTTTACGTGAGGGATTTTTCCATGACAGGGTTAATTTTCGCTGGACAGACGCCCGGGGAAATATTATTCTGTTAGAAAAGTCGGACTATCTGGCAGATCGCATCAGACAGAAATTTAATGTAGATGTTAAAGAGAAGAACTGGCAACACTGGAATGGCGGCGTTTTTCTTTTCAATTCTGAATCAGTTGAATTTATGGAGAATTGGCATCAGTGGACCCTGGAGATTTTCAAGGATATGAACTGGCAGGTAAGAGACCAGGGAACGCTGGTGGCAACAGTATGGAAATTCAATTTGGAACACCACCCAACTCTTCCCATTGAATTCAATTTTATTGCAGATTACCACCATCCGACCATGAAATACCTTGGAAACCTGACATTTGGATTTGCAAAAAAAAGGATTATTTTCCGCCCAGTATTTCTTCATATTTATCACCATTGGGGGGATACAGAATGGGCAGTTTGGAAAGATGTGAAGCATTTTCTCAATACAATGAATTGATCTTCGATGAAAATTTTAAAAAAAGCATGTACAAAACTCAACCAGTTGAAATTTAACGAATTAATCTTTAAAGTACGACTTTTAGAAAACGTATTTGCGATTCATTTTCTCAAAATTCTGGATCTGATTAAGTTCGAAAAAGACAAATATCGCCCGGTATCTGTCGAAAAAAAGAAAAACTTTAATAATCATCGATACAGGGGGAGAAAAATGATTTTTTGCTCAGCGCCATTCAAAAACCTCTATTTCCAATCCAGTGGTAAAATAATCAGTTGCTGTTTCAACAGGACTTTTGATATTGGTACATATCCGGAGCAAAGCATCAATGAAATCTGGAAAGGAGAAAGATTAGCCAGATTAAAAGAACACATCCTTCATGATGATTTATCGCTTGGATGTAACATATGTTATGAACAGTTGAAAGCCGGGAATTATGATGGGGTGGGCGCAATAAATTATGACAAGTTCTATTTAAGAAGAAATGGACCTACCATGGTTGAATTTGAACTGGAGAATACCTGTAACCTGGAATGTATCATGTGTACAGGTGAATTATCTTCGAGCATCAGAAAAAATCGTGACAAACTTCCCCCGCTACCAAAAATATACAATAGGACTTTTATTGATGAAATTAATCCGATACTATCTAAACTGAAATATGCTAAGTTCCTGGGTGGTGAACCTTTTTTAATAAAAATATACTACGACATATGGGAAGAAATGATCAAGGTTAATCCGCGATGCTTAATGGATTTACAAACGAACGGAACTATTCTGAATGAAAAAATCATCAGATTACTTGAAAAAGGTAATTTCAAGATTGGCGTTTCGCTCGATTCATTAAATAAGGAAACATTTGAAAGAATTCGCCTCAATGCAGATTTCAATGTCGTTATAAAAAATATGGACTTTTTTGCAAAATACAATAAAAGAAATGGTCATCCTTTCTGGATATCTGCCTGTCCTATGCGAATGAACTGGCAAGAAATTCCTGACATAATTTCCTTTTGCAACAAAACTCACGCATATATATTCTTAAATACAGTCTATCATCCTTCTGATCTTGCTTTGTGGAGTTTGCATTCTTCCGAATTAAACCATATTTTTAAAACTTTGTCTTCAAGGCAGATAACAGATGGTGGAATCATAGCTATAAAAAACAAAAATCATTTTGATAGCTTCCTAACACAAATCCAAACATGGTATAATCAGGCATTAGAAAGAGAAGCGCTTGAGGAAAGTTATAAGGGATTGGATTATAAATATTTGGAAAATTTGTTAGTCGAAAGATTGCATAAATACATCGCAAAAATAGAACCCACAGGGCAAAATATAAACCAAATAACGGATAAGTATCAGTCACTACTCGATCAGATTCCATCAAATGATATAAAAAAACGCTTGATCCTAACCATCATGAACAGGTCTATTGAAACACTTTTTGATATTTTGAACGAAAATTCACTGGATAGCCTCTCTGGGATGCTGGCACAGTTTATTGCTAGCAGCTCCTTAAATGAAAGAACATTTATCTTCAATTATGATGTCTGATCCGAATCCCACAAAAGATTTATCCAGTTGTGTGCATGCGCTCTGGATAGGGAATCAGTTGAGTCCGTTGGAAATACTAACCATTGAATCGTTTCTGCAATGCGGGCACAGTTTTGTTCTTTGGACCTACGATAAAATCATAACACCATTAACGAAACAATTGATCCAACGGGATGCTGGCCTGATCATTTCCCGTGAGCAGGTTTTTGCTTACAGGAACAAGAATCAATTCGGCCACGGCAAAGGCAGCTATGCCGGATTCTCTGATATTTTCAGATATAAGGTACTATATGAATACGGCGGCTGGTGGGCGGATATGGATATAACCTGCCTGAAACCGCTGGATTTCAAGGCGCCATACGTTTTCCGCACCCATCACGACCTGAAAGTGGTGGGTAATATTATGAAATGCCCTCCCAAAAGCGAACTGATGAAACGCTGCTATGAAAGAGCTATCGTAGAAGTGGATGCGGACAACCGGGACTGGAACAAACCCATTCAGATCCTGAACGATGTCATTGAGGAACTGGGTTTACAACAGTACATTGTGGAAATGTCGAACCGGGACAGTTGGAACGATGTCCGGAAAATGATCGCCGGCAAAAAAGAAATACCGGAGGAATGGTTTGTGATCCATTGGGTAAATGAGGAGTGGAGACGTAACATGATCAATAAGAATTACTGTGGAGAAAATTCGGTTCTATATTCATTATATAAAAAATATGGTGTACCATTGGTCAAACTTCCCTGGTTAACCAGGGTTAAAAACAAACTGAAGTTAACTATTACGCTGGCAATTATTTATTATTTTTGGTCACACAGAAGGTAATTTCTTATATTTTGCATTCGTTATTTATCAAGTCGTTCCGGGAAACGATAAACAGGTTTTAGACACTATGAAGAAAATAAAAACTGCGATTTATATTATAACTGCTTCTGTAATATTATTTGCAATAATTGTCTTTAGTATACTGACAAAAAGATATTTGTCTTGTGTAAAAATCTGTCAACCTTTTACAATCCAGTTGGAGGGAATCAGGGATGCTGTTAACTGTGATATAAAAATTTATGGAATAACGCCATTTCTACGCAAAATCAATCTGGAGCATATTGATTCCCTGTCATGGCAATTTGACAACTATAGTAGTTTCTCAAACCTGGAAATAGCTGGTAATAAAACTGATATTTCAGAAATAAAATCAGTAAAAATCCATGTGGAAAATAAACAGTATGTAATCAGCAGTTCTGGATTTCAGTTTGATGATGGTAATGTATTATTAATAAAAGACCTTGATACTGGTGTTTCAAAAATGGATGTCTTGAAGTCCATTTTTCATTGGAGTATTTTCAGAACCCTGATAATCATATCTATATTTTCCCTTATATTAGTCGGACTAAAACAATTCTCCATAATACAAAAGATCCAAGATATAAGTAACCACCTGGGTTTTATTAAACAACCTTATTTAATCCTGATCTGTTTGCTCCTCTTTCTGGTATACATAACAATATTTTTATCATTTGTCAGATATGAGAATACAGTTAAAATTCAGGGTGATTCATTTGGTTATCAGTTTCGAGGTGTAAATTATGCCCTAAAAGCAGAAACAGGAAACGGAGATTTGTTCCTGAAATACATGCTGTCAAAAGAGACAATTGATAAAAGAACAGGGTATGAGTATGCATTGCAAAGGGGGCCATACCCTGATATAGCTTGTCCACCGGTTTATCCAATGTTCTTGGGGATAGTTTACAGAATTTTCGGAGTGTCACCAGCCATAGCAAGATACTCCCAGCTTATTATGCTGCTCTTGGTGGCTTCATTCTTTCCTTATCTAGGTTTTTTAATTCGACAAAAGACAGGATTTTGTATAGGTTTACTGTCTGGTCTGATATTTATCCTGATCCATTACAAAATGGCTGAAGAAATCATGACCGAAAGCATTCAAATATTCACGCTGTTCATTGCTTCCGTTAGCGTCTTGTATTTTGAACGGCAAACTACTTTTTTTACAGCTTTTCTGACAGGTATATTATTGGCGATAAGTCTTTTGGTCAAAGGAATCATTTTAATGATTCCTATTTTCTATTTCATGTATGTTTTCATCTTAAGCCTGAATCAAAAGTATTTAAGGGCTAAACTGACAATTATGATTGTCTCGTTTCTGTTTATTATAATGCCGTGGACAATTTATGCGAACATACACAGTGGATTCATAGTGAAAGATTTTCTTTCCAAAAAAGATTTAGGACAATTAATTGATGAAATTGATAAACTGATTCATAAAAGGACGACTTCCACGGATTCAGTTTTTGTTTCCTCTTTTCGTGATTTCATCAATTCGGATGTAAATTTGTCAAAATTAGTGAACATAAATTTTATCACCCAAAAGGATATTTCCATTGTAAATAATTCCATTATTGACGCGCCTTTTTTATCCGTGAAGGAGAAAGCAGACAGTATAGTTTGGATTATCAACAAAATAGATTTTCAATTCAGATCCTTTAGAAATTCGCCATCAATTGATTTTTTGGGAAATACTTTTACTTTTAATCTTAACAAATTTGTTTTAATATCGACAAATTCCGAAAAAGCTCTTCTTGAATCGAATAATAAAACCAGTATTGATGGCGATTGGCACAGAAATGACTCCATATTAAAAACATATGATGAAAATTTAAATAAACCAGGTTTCATTAGAGTAATCATTTTTTACTATAAAAATCACGGACTTATTCCCATTATCTTTTTAAATAAACTCCACCTGGCATTCAGAAATTACCTGTTTTTTTCTTTGTTAATTATTCTGATTATCTTAGATTTCATTGTGCACAAGACAAAGCTTAATATCAGTAAATATCAAAAATGGTTCTTCCCGGTTTCAATTGTGACAATTGTAGTTCTAACGATGGTATGTTCTGCTTTTAAACCGGTTTTTTTGGTTTGCTTTTTTATATCGCTGATTTTAATTGTTTTTGCAGTGCTTAGAAAAACACCATTGATAATATTCAGATTGCCGGCCATATTCCTGATCTCCATCATCAGTTTTATACTTGTCACCCTTATTTTTTATGGAAGTGAACGCTTTATCTCAATAATAAGTTGGATTATTATTTTTACAGCTTTGTTTCATTTCTTTGAATTGATTCGCCAGTTTTATGGTAATGAGCAACTCAATTGACTTACTATCAGGCGCATTTTTCAACTACTGAAGGTCTTTGATGGCAGTTGTAAAATTTCTGTTTAACCTCGGAGAAGAAGTTCATTTTTCGATGCTGATCTCAGGTTTAAGTCCTTTGCCAAGTAGCAGATCAGCTTCAATCCCTTTATGGGTGCGATAGTACAAATAATCAACCCAACTTGCCGTTTTCGACTGGTCAACCGGATTAAAGAAAACCAAAATAGAAAAGCAATCTCCCCAAAAGAAAAAGTGGGTGGCCGCTACTTCACAACCACCCACTCCACTTCAAAATTACTCTACTTGCGAATGTCCTTGACTGACTTTCTGATCAAAAGGCTGAAAGCCTTTATCAATCCAGCCCAGGGCGTTGCCCTGGGTTAATTGAATGGTAAAATACCTGATGCGCCCTGAAAGGGCAAATCAATCAGTAAATAAATACCGTTGATCAAAATCAATCTCATATTCTGTCAGAAACAAAATCAATTCCTCTTCAAACGTCCGCTTTTTGTGATGTTCTTCCTGTTCTTCAATGTACATTCTGGTTTTTTGAACCCATGCTGGACTAACTGAAAACCCGGAATATCCCCCTTGCCAGTAAAATTTCGAATAGTATGGATCAAGTGTCTTTATCCATCTGCTGCTATGACGCTTTATTTCTTCTGTCAATGTAGCCAGACAAACATTTTTGGACATGACACATAAAATATGCACATGATTGTTTGTCC
>JAGOCT010000447.1 GCA_017998585.1 Candidatus Cloacimonadota bacterium
ATGCAATTTTTAACAACAAACCGAAAGAAAAGAAGCAATACTGCGGTAAATGTGAAAGCGGGGATATTACAGTCGCCAAACTTGAAAATATCCCCAGAGGAATTGAAAAAGCTCCAATTCTCTACCTCAATGGCAGAATGATATGCCCTTTTTGTCAAGGGAAAAGTGTATTTTTGAATTATATCAGGAAAGCAGTTGATAATCAGCGTATGCCTCAAGTGATTGCTTATCTTGATGTTAAAGAGCAATTAGAAACATTTTTACCGGTGATTAGGGAAGTGATATCACAAGCGGATTTTGAGCATTATTACAAACAATCCAGGGCATTATGGGCCGGACAGATTAGTCCGAAGGCTATTGAACTGATCAGGAGGGCATTTTGTCATTATTAAAATTTCCAAGAATAAACACAATCACGCTAAGCGGAAGATTAACCAGAGAGCCTGAAATCAGATATACCACAAATAACCTGATGACATGCAGTCTGTCACTGGCATTTGACCGAATCAGCAAAGATGAATATGGCAACTTTCAGGCAAAAGCCAATTTCATAGATGCTACCGGGTTTGGCAAAACAGCAGAGACTATCAGCGAAAAGTGTCATAAAGGGACTCCTGTCATTATTGAAGGCACTCTTACTATCAACACTTTTACAGATAAAAACGGCGTTAACAGGAAAAATGCTGATATTATCATCAATAAAATTCATATTCTGGAAAAAGACCCGAATGAGAAAGATGAGTATCAAAACTCAGGGCAAAAAAGTCAAAATAAACCTGATCAGGCCAACTATCCAAGCGGAGAAGATGATGTACCATTCTAAGAATAAAAACACAAGAAAACGCTTTAATATTATACTCCTGGATAACGAAAAAAGACCTATCATCAATACAATGATCCCTTTTGTAGGTGAATTTGAAAAAGCTACTGCCTTTGCTCCTTTTCACAAGGAAAAATACAATAAAGCCAGAAAAGATAATGAACCTTTTGCCGATTACTGGGAGGTATTGTGACCCGTTGGACAGAAGAACAATACAAAGCGTTTCAGCAAAATAAACTTCAAAATCAACTGATAAACCATAACAAAAAAGAGGGTCGTTTTAAAGGTCAGAGTGCCGGTATGAATAAGACAGAGATCAGAATGAAAAAGATGCTTGATAGTCTAAAAATCACCGGCTCAATCAAAGAATTTTCTTATGAGGATATTACATTCAAGCTTGCCGAGAAAATGCGATATACCCCTGATTTCAGAGTCATATATCCTGATGGTAAGATTAAGTTTATCGAAGTTAAAGGCGGTTATATTACCGAGCGTGGAGACCTTAAATTTAAGTTTGCCATGGATAAATATCCTGAATATATCTGGGAAATGTGGCAATGGAAAGATAATCGCTGGAAAGTGATAAACGGGAATAGTGATGAAGTGTCCTAATTGCAAAGAAAAACTTAGAGTCAATAAAACCATTAACCTTGATGAAGCTCCGATGACAATTCGTTACTATAACTGCCCAAAATGTAAAAAGCAATTTGGCAGTACAGAAAAGCTGGATAAGAAATACTCAGATCTCCAGAAGCCGACAAGAGTCGATGGAGACGCTTAACAGAATGTCCTCCCAGTGTAAGGTTTGCAGCCATCCCAAACGATTGGAAATTGAAAGAGATATCTTATCCGGACGCTTGACGAACACCGATGCGTCAAAAATCGTCGGGTGTTCAGAGACCTCAATCCGGAGGCATTTTAAAAATCATGTATCAAAAGCAGTCCAGGAACTCAAGATTGAACAACCTAAATCAGGAGTCCTGGACGCTTTTAGTATTCTGGAAAATACAATCAATGACTGCAGGGATATCATGGAAGCTGCCAAAGGAAAAAAAGACTTTAACCTGCAATTGAAAGCAATGGCTCAAATGATTGATAACCTGACTCTGGCTTCCAGATTGTTTGAGCTGAATAAAAAAGAGGATGACTCTAAATTAACAATAGAGGTCGTGTTCCACGATGCAGAGCCGGTTTGATATCAACAATGCCTATCGGCCGGCCTTTTTTGATAAAGACCACCGGTTTCATGTCATATATGGAGGAGCCGGATCCGGTAAATCTGTATTCGTAGCCCAAAAATACAAATATCTGATGCTGAATGAGCCAGGGCATAATATCCTGATCACCAGAAAAACAGCCAGGTCTAACAGATACTCCACCTTTGCACTGATGAAACAGGTCATAGGTCAGGATTACAGTCTTTTCAGAGTGAATAAGTCCGATATGACAATCAAGAGTCTGGTTAATGGTAATCAGATCATGTTTGCCGGTCTTGATGATGTTGAGAAATTGAAGTCTATCACTTTTGACAATATTAACGAAATGAAAGAATTAACACGGATAGGCAGTGGTAAATTAATCCAAATTACATGGGCGCATGACAACAAAACCCGGGCGATTGCTTCTACAGCAGGGGTAATGGTTATTGATTCATTCCACATTATTCAATTTATTGATCCAAAAGATTCAGCCTCCAGTGTGGCATTTTCACTGGATGATGAAATTCTGGCGATTGGGACAAATAACGGTGATATCCAATTATGGAATTGGAAAATCCCTGAATTAAAAGCAACCCTTAAAGGTCACAC
>JAGOCT010000448.1 GCA_017998585.1 Candidatus Cloacimonadota bacterium
TTTTTCTGAAAGCCTCATCGATGTTTTTTTGCGTTGCATCAGGAATCAGCTGATTCATATTTAAATATAAAGCTGTTTTGGTCATCTTCATAAAATATGAGACAATTTGTTCAGCTTCATTTCGAGCGCTCTGAATCTGACTGTTTTCTAAAATTTTTTCACCTGCATTGATTACAGATAAAACATCTGAAGATGTATTATTCTTCATCAATATATTTTTCAATCGTAATTCTGGTACCGTTTTCTGAAAAGGATAGTCGGTCTGACAAAATTTGAATCAGATTTAATCCTCTGCCAGTTGCTGAATCAAAATTAATCAAAGGCTTATTATTCTGTATAAACATATGGGTGTTAAAACCATCACCTTCATCTTTAACAGATAAGCGCAAGAGATGTTCGGAACTTGAATATGAAATTTCTACAAAGACTCTTTTTTTGGATTTATCCGTATCCATCTGCTGATTAATAAAAACAACATAATCTTTATAGGCTTTCCGCCGTACCTCAGAAGGCACATTCAGAATGCCATGAAGAAATGCATTGGTAATAATTTCTTCTACACATATTGATAATTCATTTAAATTTTTCAAAGGTATTCTGATGTTCTTCGACAAATAATGAATCACGTATTCAGGGATACTCTGATTTAAGAAATCCTCAGGTGTAAATTCAAATCTAACAGAAAATTGCTGAACCTTATTATCAATTTTTTCCTTTTTCTGTTGTAGTCTTTTCTTAATCAGTTGATGATTGATCGCTTTAAGAATCACTTTTGATTCTATAGGCTTTTTGATAAAGTCATCTGCACCAAGCCGAATTGCTTCAATTGCATAATCTACAGCCAAATGGCCCGTCATCAAAATAACAGGAATATTGATTAACATCCCTTTTTTAAGTTGCTCTAAAAATTCAAGCCCATTTCTTTTAGGCATTTCTATATCGCTGACAACCAAATCGTAATGATTAACAGTGATCTTCTTTAAGGCACTATTTACACTGGATGCGGTATCGACTTGATACTGATATAGACTCAGCACACTTTTTAAAGAATTTAGCAAATCAATATCATCATCCACAATCAGGATGTTGTACAAATTCTCATCCATACTAAATTATAGATTGATCGTTATAAGCTGGTTTAACTTAATGGTAGTAAATAACTCGTAAACGGCAGGAGAAGATTTAGTTATTTCGATTTCACCGTTTCTAGTCAGGAAATCTTTATAAAATAAGAGCAACTTGCCAATACCAATACTACTCATATTACGGCAGGCAGATAAATCAATATCAAGTTTCTTAACATCAGATTTCAGAACTTCAGCCAATTTTTCCTGAAAAATATATGAATTATCGCTGGTAATAATACCATCAACCTTCATTAAGGCTGTTTTTTCATTGAAGTTTAAAGTAATTTCCATTGTTTTCTCCTTTCTTAATAACCTCTAAGCTTTTTTAACACATTATTCTGTATTTGTAAAGGAATTTTTTCATATTTTTTAAATTCCATGGTAAACATCGCTCTGCCCTGAGATAATGAGCGAATTCTTGTTGAATATCCAAACAATTCACTGAGAGGAATTTCAGCCAATAATTCCTGTTTTAGATTCTGAGCTCTTATCTCAATTATTTTTCCACGTTTTGAATTAATATCTCCAATGATATCTCCAATGAATTCTGCGGGTGCAATAATGGTGACAAGCATTACTGGTTCCATGAGGGTTGCACCTGCTTGCTGAAGGCCTCTTGAAATAGCCATCCCTGTTGCAATTCTGTAGGCAACATCATTTGATTCAGCAGGATGATACTCAGCTTTCACCAGTTCTATCTGCAATCCTTCTACTTGCCCACTTAATAAGGGACCATCAGAGCAAGAATTATAAGCACTTTCTTCTATCGCTTTGATAATATTCTCAGGTATCAGTTCTGTATTTACTTTGCTGATAAATTTATTCTTTCTTTGTAAATGATTATCTTTATCATTTTCATAATCATAAGGAGATAATCTGAGTTTCACCCATGCGAAGGTAATTTTACCATTCAGCTCACGTCTGAATTCTTCTTCAACTTCTATAATTTCATTGATGGTTTCTTTGTAAGTCACCTGAGGATTACCCTGATTAACCGATAAATTATATTCACGTTTTAATCTGTCCAGTATGATATCCAGATGAAGTTCGCCCATACCAGTAATAAGTGTTTGTCCGGTATCTTTATCCTGTTTCACTTTAAAAGTGGGGTCTTCTTCTTCAAAACGGGTTAAAGCCTCACTAAGCATATCCTGATCCGCTTTTGTTTTGGGTTCAATAGCAACAGCTATTACTGAATCAGGAAAATCCATTCTGGTAAGCAGAATCGGATGATTATCTTCTGTAATCGTATCGCCGGTAAATGTAAATTTTGAACCTACTAAGGCAACAATATCACCTGCACGAACCATTTCTACATCACTTTTACGATTTGACTGCATTTGTAAAAGACGAGTTGCACGCTCTTTCTTCCCATTTGTCTGATTATAAAAGACTTCGCCTTTTTTTAACATACCACTGTACACTCGTATATAAACCAGTTTACCTGTAAATTTATCAATTTGAACTTTAAATGCCAGTGCAGCAAACTTTCCTTTT
>JAGOCT010000449.1 GCA_017998585.1 Candidatus Cloacimonadota bacterium
TAACCGCAAGCCTGTTTTTGTTAAGTATGTCTTTGTTTGCTCAGAACTGTCCTTATTTCACTAAAACAAGTGTTTTAGAGATATGCGTAAATGAAGAAGTAACCGCTTTCAATAACGGTTTAAATGCTGCCGATGAAGCCTATCCAGATGATGAAGGCATTGTTTTGAGATATTACAGTTCAGCTAATGCATTGGGAAATGCTGAGACCCAGGCGATGATTAATCAATTGGGAGCAGATATTTTACCTGCTGCTTTTTTGAATGGTAAAATCAAAGTCAAAGGCAGTAAAGCCCATCTGAATGATGGTAATGCCTTTAAAGCCATGATTGAAAAAGAAAAGTATGACGCCAGCCGTGTTTATATTCACAATGTGTCATTTAATGCACAGACAGGTGCTATCACCGGTATAGTCATGGATGCACTCGATTCCAACCCCATTCAAAACATGACCATTCACTACCTGATCGTTGAGAATAATGTTTCCGGTATGAATAATGTCGTCAGAAAGATCGTCTCTGATCCATTGGCGATTGCAACTGATGGGGACAATTTTACGATCAATAAGACCCTAGCTATAGAAGCAGGATGGAATGCAGCAAACCTTAAAGCAGTTGTCATGATTCGTAATAATCAAGGAAAAGTAATTCAGGCTCGCTCTAATGAATCAATTCCTTATAGAAAGCTTAGATTTGTTAGCCCTCAACCACGTTATGCAGTTAGTTCAGAAGCTTATTATGAAATGCCTTATATTGCAGTTATGAACACTGATTTTAATGCTAATTATGTGGTGGATTTTACAATCGGCACTGAAGATGTCTATAAACCAGAAAACTGGATGTTTACATACTGTGATCATAACAATTGTTTTTTTGGAGATTCACAACATTCTATGAGCGCAGGATATTATCTTGAATTTCACCCATCTGTTACTTCAAGTGGTAATGGATCCGCTCTCTTTAATTTTAAAGTTGTCGTTGAAAATATGCCTGATATCAGAATTCCGTTTAATTTTTTAACCACTTCAGCTGATATTTTATTAATTGATGATGATGGTGTTAAAAATACAGAACAAGTTTATATGAGTGGTTTGACTGGAATCGGAATGACTTATGCTGTAGCTGATATGAGCATATTTGATTTCGAAGGATTTGATTTCAGTGCTTATCAGAACATTATCTGGAATATGCACAATCCTTATACTCAGGTGAACAATACAATACTGCCAGCTTTACAAAATCATATCGGATCAGGTGCTAATCTCTATATAGCCGGAACAAGTGTTGGCTGGGCATTAACCAATAACAACAGTACAGTCTATACAGAAGCTACAGATGATTTTTATAGTTCTATGACAGGAACTTTCTTAGGCGGAGTAATTCTTTCTACTGTTGGTGATATTATTGGTTATGGAAACATTGGTGAGAATGTAACGATGTACTTTGATTCAAGCATACCCGAATATATTCAGATTGAACCAGAAATCTTTGCATATCATACTCTCAGACCTGATAACAAAATTTTCTCCATCAATAACTATGATATTGGCAGAGTAAATTATTATCAGTTAGGACGCATTGCATATACTACTTTTGGTATTGAAGGTATTAACTGGAATCTGGATATGTCCTTAGCTCAACATCTTTTAGTCAGAATTATGAGATGGTTTGGAAATTCGACTTCAAATGAAGAAATTGTAAAACCTCAGTCTGATCGTTTAACTATCAATGCATATCCAAATCCATTCAACCAAATGTCACACATTGAAATTGAATCAAAATCAGCCACTTCTTTGGCAGATATTCAAATTTTCAATTCAAAAGGTCAGAGAGTTCATCAACAATCTATTCAGTTAAATAATGGGAAATCCAGCTATTCATGGAATGGAAAAGACCTAACTGGCAAGAACTGTTCAAACGGAATTTACTTTATTAAAGTAAATAACGGCGATCAAACTCAAACTAAAAAAGTCTTACGTTTTAAATAATTAGGATTTAAGGGGTACCTCGTGTACCCCTTGCTTTTACTTTATGAAAATATACTTTGTCGATGCCTTCACCTCTGAGAAGTTCAAAGGAAATCCTGCTGCAGTTTGCTATCTTGATCAGGAGATCAGTAATACATACAAACAGCAAATTGCCAAAGAAATTGGTTTTTCTGAAACAGCCTTCATCCAACCGCTCGATGTAGAAGAAAATAAGTATTCACTACAATGGTTTACCCCAGTCACTGAGATAAATCTCTGTGGTCATGCCACTCTCTCTTCTGCTAAAATACTCTTTACTTACTATCTCAATCATCAGAATCCTATCCTGTTTGAATCAAAAAGCGGTACATTGAAAGCGTCTTCAGATGGAATTTATATCGTTTTAGACTTTCCTGTTGAACACGCTATGAAATCAAAAAAAGATTATTTGAATTTAGGGAAGCTAATTGGTATTAAAACAAAATTTGAATGTTATGAATGCCCTCAGACAGCTAATTTAATGTTTGTTATTCAGGATGAAAATGAGCTTAGAACGTTAAGACCTGATTATGAGAGATTAAGTCAGCTTGACATATCCCCATTTTCCAGTGTATGTGTAACAGCTCCCGGCTCACAGCCATTTGATTTTGTTTCCA
>JAGOCT010000450.1 GCA_017998585.1 Candidatus Cloacimonadota bacterium
GATGTAACTTCATTTAAAGCACTTGCCAGCTGTAATACATATTCCCATTCCAGATGATTGTCAGACAGGTTGCCTGCCAATATAAGAAAGTGAAAATGTGGACTGATTTGATTTTGTTTTAAGAATTCAGAAAAGGCTTCTTTGCTGTTTTTAATATACTGTTTATATGTCACCAGCCATTTGCTGATGTTATTCTCAAAGTCCGTGTACAGCGTGTTTAATGAGGGTCTGCCACTGCATTCACCTTTTCTGGAGGGGTTTGAATCACAAAACAAACATTGCTTTTTCTTATACCATTCATCACATCCATCGTATCCCATAATGGCTACCCTGTCCATTCCTAAGACCTGAACAAACTGTGATACTTTTAAGCCCGATTCAGTAAATGTATCAGCGGATAATTTCCTGACTAATTCAGCGGGTACTTTCAGGTTTAGTGCTTTACATTCGACATAAAGCATTTGGTTTTCAATGATCAAATGAAAGGGTGAATCTGCTTTAAAATTGACTTTAACAATACTTCTGTGATTAGAAATGCTGATAATAATTTCTTCAGGTATATAAGGGATGTCATCAGATTCTATATCTAATAGCTGTTTATCAACTAATGCCACTGTTTTCTTCTGTCTTTTTACCCGGTACTTATGTTTATACTCAGAAATAGATTCCGCTAATTTTATGCCATCTATAGAGATACCATAATTTAACAAAAACAACTTGATAGTGGCTATTTGATTATTTAAGATACTTAAACAGCAATCGAACTTTTCTTTCAAAACCAAATATTTATCAGTTATCATCTCTCTTCCTTTATTCTTCTAGAAGTTTTTGAGTTTTATTATTATTTATATCTGATTATCTATTTAAAATTATTCATAAAATATGTCAATGATTTTTTGATTTATTTATCGGTTTGAAAATCTTCATATTCTTATAAAACAAGAAAATACATTTTGTTAAAGCATCATAAAAGCAAATATCATCTTTTAGAATAATCATTGTTTTTCTACAGGATAGATATGAGAATTATAAGTGATTTTATTTGCTTTTAAAAGATAATATAGTAGATTATCAGACAGGAGAGAGAATGATATGAAGGTATTTTTTTCAAAGATAATGAAGGACTATCCCAAAAAAGCGGGAGATATGCATCTGGCATGGTACAATCAGGGGCAGATCTGTGTCAGCCGGAAAAAGTCTCAGCCAAAAATCCAAAAACAGAATATTCAGATACATATCATCAACCATATCTGCAAAAGCATCTGGGAGAAACTCTTGCCTGCATGTAAAAGAGAGATGGCTACTTATGCAAATTTATATAAGAAGACTTACCCAGGCTTGAGAAAACGAGGTATTTCATGCTATAGCGTCCTACTCATGATTACTCATAGCCTGATAAAGCATTTTGCTTTTCATACTGAGAGTTTGGAGGGTTGTACTGAGTTTTTCTTACAGTGGATATCTGCTCACAGTATTTACCAAATGATACAGATGAAAATGATAAAAAGAGTCCGTTACGCTTATCGTTTGAATTATAAGATCAGACATCAGAATATTTCCCTGGATACACTTACAGGAGATATGAGTTCGATTTGTCTGGATTATAGTTCAAAAAAGAGAATTACTCATTATATTTCTTCTGCTTATCTGCATGAATATCATATAAATAGCTCGTGAAACAAAAATTGTATTGACAAATTAAACAGATTTATTATTCTTTTCTTATGGATTTAAAAAATGAATTTTATAATTATCTAAAAAAGATCGGAAAAGACGAAGCAAGCATTCGTTATCAGTTCGATTTATACTATCAGCTCTTGGTTGAAGAAAACCAAAAGATCAATCTCTTTTCCAGAAAAATGAATCCAGAAGAAATTTGGACGATTCATTTTATGGACTCCGTTTCTTTGGCGGAAGTTTATTCTGACATTAGAAATGAGACAATTTTGGACTTTGGAACTGGCGGAGGAATGCCAGGAATACCAATAAATATTTTGTTTCCGGAAAATCAACTTGTGTTCCTCGATTCTATCCATAAGAAAATCAATTCGATAAAAAACTTTTGTAAAAAGCTTGACTTAAACAGGGCTGATTTTGTTTGTTCACGAATAGAGGATATCGATAGTGTGTGGTATGGTAAATTTGACAGGATTATATGCCGTTCAGTCAAAATATTGCCCCAATATAAGAAAATCATGCTGAAACTTTTAAAAGAAAATGGCGTTATCAACTTATATAAGGCTAAGCTGATCGAAGATGCAGAAATATTTGACCATTACCAGATAAGCGATTTATCCAATCCATTATTAGGTGAAAGAAAGATTATAGAGATAAAAAAATGACAAGAATCATCACAATCGTTAATCAAAAAGGCGGAGTAGGAAAAACGACCACTTCTGTCAATTTAGCGGCAGCATTAGGGATTTATGAAAAAAAGACCCTGATGATTGACTTAGACCCACAAGGAAATGCAACCAGTGGTATTGGCGTAGATAAAGACAAGCTGAGCTACCACTCTTACGATGTTCTGATTGGCAAAGTAGCAGCGGAAAAAGCAATTAAACATACGTCTATTCCCTGTCTTGATGTGATTGGCAGTAATATAGACC
>JAGOCT010000451.1 GCA_017998585.1 Candidatus Cloacimonadota bacterium
TCGTCATGATCTTCCGGGATGGCATTAAAATCAAGAAGACCTTTTACTTTTTCAAGGACTTCTGCATAGACTTCTGGGTTATCTGTCAGATACTGTTTGGTTTTTTCTGCTCCCTGTGCTATTTTTGCATCTTTATAGGCATACCATGAACCGGATTTTTGGATGATTTCTTTAGAAACTGCCAGATCCAGAATAATATCCATTTTTGAGATACCTTTACCAAAAATAATAGGGAATTCGACTGTTTTGAATGGTGGAGCAAATTTATTCTTCACAATCTTTACTTTGGTAATACTACCCACGACCTGAGCACCACCGGCAATCTCTTTCACACTACCGGCATTACGAACTTCCATTCTCAGGGATGAGTAAAATTTCAATGCGACGCCACCAGTTGTAGTTTCAGGGTTTACAAATGAAGGAACACCGATTTTCATACGGGTCTGATTGATAAAGATAACCGCTGTATTAGACTTGCTGACAATTGCAGTCAGTTTTCTTAATGCCTGAGACATCAGACGTGCTTGTAAGCCTACATGACTGTCGCCCATCTGCCCTTCAATTTCTTGTCTTGGTACAAGCGCTGCTACTGAGTCCACAATAATTAAATCCACGGCATTAGAGCGAACCAGTGCTTCCACAATTTCCAATGCCTGTTCACCGCCATCGGGTTGAGAAAGGAGGAGGTTTTCAATACTGACACCCAGATTCCGTGCATAAACAGGATCAAGTGCATGTTCTGCATCGACAAAGGCAACTATTCCACCCTGCTTTTGTGCTTCAGCTGCAATGTGAAGAGTTAAGGTTGTTTTTCCGGAGGCTTCAGCTCCGTAAATTTCTGTAATTCTGCCTTTTGGAATACCGCCTATTCCAAGTGCTATATCCAGATTGAATGCGCCGGTAGGGATTACATCAACATCGATTTTTGGCTTATCACCTAAATACATGATGGTACCTAAACCATATTTTTTCTCAAGCTGTTGCATAGCGGCTTTTAATGCCATCTCTTTTCCTTTATCAGTTGCCATTTATTCCTCCTTTAAGGTTCATTTCTTCTATTTTTTCATACACCGGACCGCTTTTATAAAGCGTACTTTTATAGTAAACGAGTCGGGTAATTTTGACGTGGCTGACTTCTTGTGTCAATTCTGAGTTCCAATTTTTTGTTTGGCTGATATTTAAATTCTTAAGTCTGGCAAGCGTTAAATGAAAGTTTAATCTGCGTCTGTCTGTTTCATATTTCATGCTTTCGAGAAATTCTCCCAATAAGTGATACTGCTTAATCAACCATGGGTTATGAAACTGGTACATCATGCAGATTAAAGGACTGTTATTGAATGGATACCAGCTCAGATTACCCTTCTGAAGTTCGAAAACATTCATCTGATTTGCCAGATTCTGCAGATATTGGCTGATTTCAGAAATATGGTTTTCATCAGTATCCCCAATAAAGCGAAAGGTAAAATGTAGATTATCTGGCTTCGTCCAGTTTCTTATCTCCGGAAAAGCTATCTTACCAGTTTCTATCAGCTGACAGTATTTTTCTTTAACAATCTCATCAGGCTCAAACGCAATAAATGTTCTCAGCAAAACCACCTCACTTTAATCATTTCACGATTGAATTATTGATTCAATCATAGGATAAAGATAAAATAATCAAACACAGTTTCTTTGTCAATGTTTTTTTGAGATATTTATAATGAATTTGCATAAATGCAATCTCAAAGGGATTCATAACAATATTCTATCCTTACAAGCATCTTGTTGTATAAATGCATCACAAAGTTAATATATTAAAAAGAATGTAAAATTGAGGCAAACATTTTCGCATATTGCTCCGTTTCTTAAAAAGAAAACACCTTATTATACAAATCCGGAGACGCTTTGATTTTCCTGATTTAAAGATAGACATAATCTTTCATTTGATTGTCTTTCATAACGATATAAATTCGCTTTACAATCTTTTGTTCTGTAATTGAGCAGGTATGCATCATTTACCTTTTTCAGTATTTTAATCTGTATCATCTGATATAAACTGTGTCTGCTAATCCATTGTAATAACAGAGAGGAGCATGCTTCTTGATTTTCAGTATTAAACTGGTAACGATGAATCAGGCGATAAACAATCATCAAGAGAACACTGTATGAGGAAATACCTCTTTTCCTTAATCCAGGCCAGGTCTTTTTAAACAAAACCGCATACAGACTCATCTCTCTTTTTTGTGCAGGCATGAGATTAAACCAAACATTTTTACAAATACGGTTCATGATTTTGATATGAATATTCTGTTTCTGGATTTTTGGGTGTTGTTTTTTTCTGCTGATACAGATTTGTCCCTGATTGTACCATGCCAGCTGAAAATCACCGCATTTCTTTGGATAATCTGTCTTTTTCTCAGAAAAGTGAATCTTCATTTCTTGCATTCTCCTCATTAACAATATACTCAATTATAATAGAATGACAACTTATTTCTCATATGATTCTCATAGCTATCCTGTAGAATTCCTAATTACTTTCTACTAACTACCTGCCTGACACGATCAGATTCACACCTCTTTACCTATCGTTTTGAAGAGAATTTAAAGAAGATAGCAGAGGGAATGAAAG
>JAGOCT010000452.1 GCA_017998585.1 Candidatus Cloacimonadota bacterium
CGTCTCGCTTAATACTTCGATTGTCAGATTTTGCGGAGCAGTTAAACGGTGTTCATAAAGAACAGCCGTTTTGGCAGAAAGGGTATCACCGGCAAATGCATATATACGATACTGATAAGTATGCCCCCAGTTAATTTCTGAGTCGATATAAGTCAGAATATTTGTATTCACTTGAGCATACTTTTCAGTCCATGTTTCTTCATCTGTCTTTTTATCAATGAAAAAGCCTTCTTCACAGGGGTTGCTATCCTTCCAGCTAAGTTTGAGACTGTTTGCAGAAGTCAAAATAGCTTGCAATGAATCCGGTTGACTGAGGTCGTAGCGATGATAAAATATTTTTTCCAAAGGAGCGGAAAATACCTCGTCAAAGACCGCTCTGACTCTATAGGCATAGTTCACATTAACTGCTGAAACCGTATCGGTATAAGTCATTACATTGGCAGAAAGCTGAATCAGATTCTCCTGCCATTCCCCATCCCCAGTTTTTCTGGAAATTTGAAAGGCGGTTTCTGACCTGGAGTTATCTGTCCAGGTTAGTTGAATACGCTGATAATCAAGAGATTCAATCAGCAGATTGGAAGGGCTAAGTGTAAGTCCCGCCTGCCCGTTCGGATCACAGGGATTAGTCCATTTTCGGTCGGAAGAACAGGAAAACAACAGGATAATCAACATGATATATATAAATCTGAACTTTTTCATTTTATACCTTCTCTTTCAGAATCGCTTTGTTTTTGAGAAAATTCCGGTATGAACTAATAGTAAAATAAACCGGCAGAGTCAAACTGATACTGGAAATCAATTGATATTTATCCCATTTTTTAACATCTGATTTGTAATCCAATGCCATTGCTGATACAGTCGTATCTTGATAATTTTGATAAGCATCATCCCCTTTTTTATCGGCATTGATGATGAAGAGAATATTTGCAGCTGTCAAAGCCAGGCCAGCCCAGGTACGATACTGATATTTTTCCACATTATGAATCGTTTCTTTTTCATAAACGGCAAGATCAAAGCTGAGTAAGGCTTTTTTCCCTTTTTTAACAGAGACTGACTTCGTCTGACTGATAAAAAAGCGATTATAGGCTTTCACCTGATAAGTCCCTTCATCAAGACTGATTTCTCCCTGATTTCCCTGGTAAACAACGGTTTGCCCTTCTGTTATGGTAAACTCCGTTTCTCTTTGGGCAGATGATAAAATCAGTTGTCCTTTATCTATTGCCAGAGATTCCTGCTTTTGAGGGATATTCTCTTTGAGACATAAAAAATCTGAGGCATTTAAAGAAATCCAAACGCATACAAATAGTAAAGTCAGCATCTTCTTATTCACTTTATTCCTCCTATTATTTCTGGTTGCTATTTTATGTTCTTTATTCACATTAGTCAAGATATATTTTTGAGCTTGAAGAAAATGTTTTGATTTTCGCCCTCTGGCCTAAAACTTCTTTGCCATTTTTTACACTTTTTTCTGTTAAAATCAGTCAAATCTGTGTCTTAAAAAACGATCTGTGTCAAACCTCATTTTCGAACAATTCCAGTCAAATAGTGAATCACAATAACAATAACAAATCCGGTTAAAAGAGCTGTTATAAAATTGAGTTGAAGATGACTGCTTAAAGCAAAGAGAGCTATATTACTGATAATGAGATAAAAAAGCGTATTTTCTCCGATATTGTTAAAAAAAGAAAACAAAAAGTCTGGTATCTTCTGCCTGTATTGCTCAGCCAGTAATGAGCCTTTTAGCATGACCCAAAGCGGAAAAGCTGAACCGGTTATCCAAAAAAACGAAGGCGGAAAACGCTTTGCGAAATGCCCGGCTTTTATATAATAAGTGATATACAGACAGGTTAAAGCCAAACAGACAAAAAAACTATAAATATTCAGTTTGAAACGATTCCATTTATACAAAATACCAGCAAAAAACCAGATACTGTATTGCAAAACCGGAAATGCACCAAAATAGTTTGAACCGACAATCAGTGCCGGATAAGACAATCGAAAACCTTTTTTGATGAAGATAGTCGAAAGGACTGAAATGAGTATGAACACAAGGTAGAGCCATATTCTCTTTTTGAGTTTTTCAGGGAGTAAATATAACAATAAACCCAGTACCTGAATCACAGCAAATGCCAGTAAAAATTCAGAATAGCCAGGAATGTCTTTTAATATCAGAATAGCTGCAAGTTTCTTGAAGCTGATATTGCCTGGTTTTACTAATATCCGGAAAGAAATCCCTGAAATGTAAAATGCCGTCAGTAGTTTAAAAATCTGACTGGTAAATTTTGCATAGTTTAATTTGCTAGAAGAGATAATCCGCTCATGAATAATACCAAAAGCAAACAAAAACCCTGAAAAAGTGATTAGATTGATATAATTCTTGTAGTATAGAGAATATTGAGATTTTGATGGAGATAAGAGCATGACAGCATGTCCACTGATCATTCCGATCACCAGAATGGCTTTAAACAGATTCAGAAATTGTATGCGTTCTTTATTTTTCAGGTACATTTATCTCAGCTTTTTTTATTTTTACTGCAAAATATCTTTATGAATTCTTTTGTCAAATGATTCGTAGATTATTTTCAGAAGACGAGCGTAGGGCAA
>JAGOCT010000025.1 GCA_017998585.1 Candidatus Cloacimonadota bacterium
TTGTTACCAAGAATCCTACAGAGTTAAAAATATTAGAACCAAACGAACCTGTAGAATTTGATCTTCTGGAAACCAATAAAGGTATCCAGGCCATTAATATCATCCGTCTGTTAGGTTATTAGACGGATTTATTCATTCGGTCAGTCTTAACTTTCCGGATTCATCAAAACGATGCAGGGGTGTGAGTTGCTATTATCTAATCAAATAAAGGCATCTTTCAAACCTGCATCTCTTTTATTGACTTTTTTAAAATCAGCAATTAAATACAGAGGATAAATGACAAATCACTTTTTACCAGTTTCAAAAAAAGAAATGGATGATTTAGGGTGGGAACAGGCGGATATTATCCTGGTCAATGGAGATGCTTATGTGGATCACCCCAGTTTTGCCGCTGCGATTATTGGCAGATATCTGCAGTCTCTGGGTTATAAAGTAGGGATTATTGCCCAACCGAACATTCAGAATGATTCAGACTTCACTGCTCTTGGTACACCTAGACTATTTTTCGGGATAACATCAGGCAATATGGATTCGATGGTCAATCATTATACCGCTCAAAATAAAATCAGAACCGATGATGCCTACTCACCTGATGGATTAGCAGGCTTACGACCTAATCGGGCAGTCATGATTTATACGCAAAAGATTAAGACTCTGTTTAAGAAAATACCGGTTGTACTCGGTGGCATTGAAGCTTCTCTCAGACGTATTCCCCACTTTGATTACTGGAGCAATACCGTGAAAAATGCTGTTCTGGTTGATTGTAAAGCAGATATTCTGGTCTATGGTTCCGGAGAAAGACCAATCGGTGAAATAGCCGAAAGAATCAGTAAAAATCAGTCTCTCGAAGGCATTGGCGGGACGGTCATACTTTCTAAAGAAAAAACAGCAGATTCAGTAGAAATTCCAGCATTTGACCAGGTAAAAAATAAAGAATCCTATTTTCAGATGATGAAAACTTTTTATCAAAATTACCTCAACCACCCGATTGTCATGCCTGTTACTAATCGTTTTTTAGTTCATAATCCCCCTTCAAAACCTCTTAGCAAGGAGATGATGGATAAAATCTATGAACTGCCTTTCATGCGATTGCCTCATCCCGTTTATAAAGACAAAAAGATACCTGCCTTTGAACAGATTAAGGCATCCGTAACAGCTCACAGAGGCTGTTTTGGCGGTTGTCATTTCTGTGCAATCGGCTTACATCAGGGAAAAAGTATCCAATCCCGTTCCGAAAAATCCATTTTAAAAGAAGTAGATTTGCTTACATCTCTCCCCTATTTTGACGGAATGGTTTCGGATATTGGAGGTCCAAGTGCCAACATGTATGGTTTATCCTGTAAACTCAATATATCAACGACCTGTCAACGACTTTCCTGTCTTCAGCCTGACATCTGCCCTCATCTTGAAACAAATCAGACAGCCTATATCAATTTGCTCAATCATGCCAGACAACACCCTAAAGTACGTGGTGTCTTTATTGCTTCAGGTGTTCGCTTTGACTTAGCCTTAAAAGATATGAATTTTACAAAAACACTAATCAATCGCTATACAGGTGGGCATTTAAAGCTTGCTCCAGAACATGTCAGTGATAAAGTGCTTCGCTTGATGAATAAACCTCGCCGGCAAGTTTATGAACAATTCTGTCAGATATTTAAAAAATTGTCTGCAGAGAATCAGAAATCACAGTACATCCTCCCCTATCTGATTGTTGGTCATCCAGGCTCAGATTTGAATTCTGCCCTTGAATTAGCCGTTTATCTGAAAGAAAACAATATACGGGTTCGTCAGATTCAGGAATTCACGCCAACACCAATGTCTATCAGTACTTTAATGTATTACACTGAAATGGATTTTGAAACAGGAGAGAAAATCAACGTACCAAAAGGAAGAGAAATCCGACTGCAAAAAGCCCTGGCTCAGTGGTTTTTACCTGAAAACAAAAAGTATGTGTATGAAGCACTTAAAGAATTGAACAGATTAGATTTACTTGATTTCTTTCTTTCTGATATTAACGATATTCAGGACAATCAGAAACACAGAGAAAACAACTCAACCCTTAAACATCATCAAAAACACTCAAGACAGGCTTCATCGCCATTTCAAAAGAAATACAGATCGTATCAGGGAGGATAAAATGATACATATTGCCTTAATTGGTTATGGTAAAATGGGTAAAATGATTGAAAGAATTGCACTTGATAAAGGATTTGTGATTGAGGCTATTGTTGAGCCTGCCTCAGATCAATATTTAAAATCCATTACTGCGTTAAAAGGCATGAATATTGATGTTTGTATTGACTTTTCTCATCCTGACTGTGCCCTTGAAAATATAAAAAACCTGTGTGAATTAAAACTGAATGCTGTCATTGGAACAACTGGATGGCATGAGCATTTGAATGAGGTCAGACAGTGGGTATCAGAGAACCAGAATGGTCTTATTTATGGATCTAATTATTCAGTTGGGATGAATATGTTTTATCGGCTGATTGAAGATGCTGTTAAGCATTTTAATCATCTCCCTGACTATGATATTTTTGCCTTTGAAGCCCATCACAGACAAAAAGCAGACAGTCCTTCTGGCACAGCCAGAGAAATCAGCACGATTATACTAAACCACTCAAATATCAAAAATACAGTTATTTACGATAAAATTGACAGACAACCAGCTCCTGAAGAGCTTCATTTTGCCAGTATCAGGGGTGGCGCTATTCCAGGCACTCATGAAGTGGGCTTTGATTCAATTGCTGATACGATTGAGATTAAACATACAGCCCGAAATCGGGAAGGATTTGCCAGTGGCGCTTTAATGGCTGCTCAATGGTTGAAGGGTAAATCAGGAATTTATAATTTCCAGTCCATTTTTGGAGAGATTTTAAATGGCTAAGATAAAATTTATAAAAATGCACGGACAAGGTAACGATTACCTCTTTATTTTTGCTGAAGACCTTGATAAGGATATCCATCTCCCCTCTCTTTCGAAAGCGATGTCAGACAGGCATTTTGGAGCAGGCAGTGATGGTATTGTTATCTTGTCTCAGACGGATGATGCCGATATTAAGATGGATATTTATAACGCAGACGGATCTTTGGCTGAAATGTGCGGTACAGCCCTCCGATGCACAGTCTATCTGATGGCTGACCTGTTAAACAAAAACCAGATAACTGTTCTTACTGGAAGTGGCATCAAAAAAGGTTTTGTTGAGAATCATACTGTGACCGTCAATATGGGTAAAGCCGCTTTACTCAGTAATTCAGAGGTCTATCTTGCAGTTGAAAATCGAATTTTTAGTGGATATTATGTCTCTATGGGAAATCCTCACTTTATCATTTTTGAGCCAATGAACCTTACAGATCAGTTGAAGCAATGGGGTTCAAAGATAGAAACTCATTCCTTTTTCGAAAATCGCAGCAATGTTGAATTCGTAGAAATCCTGTCTGAAAATGAGATAAATGTGAATGTTTGGGAAAGAGGAAGTGGCATTACCCTCGCTTGTGGAACCGGTGCCTGTGCCTCTGCTTTCATTTCTAATCAGGTTAAAAAGCTGAGTAACAAGCTGAAAGTTAATCTGCCTGGTGGTTCTGTTACAGTATCGCTTGACATAAATGAAGAGATTCACTTAATGGGTTTAGTCAATTCAGTTTATCATGGCATATATCATTACAAAGAGGATTAAATGGATAGTATCGGTTTATTTTTCAAGAGCTTAAGAGAAAATCAGAAAATCAGTATTGATGACCTTGCAGAAAAAACAAAGATTCGTCCCAATATTATTAAAGATATTGAAGCGGACAATTTAGTTGAACTGTATGAATCAGGGCACTTAAAAATCTTTATACAAACCCTGGGAAAACTTCTCGACGCATCCCCTGCTGATATCAGTGAAGCATTGAATTTAGTGGATAAAACCTTTCGTAAACCCAGTCAACAAAATGTTCATGTGATTGAACATAAATCACAAAGCAAATTCGTTATATCATCTAATACCATTTATTCAATTTTTCTTGTCCTTTTTCTGATTGGGATTGCCTTTGTGATTATATATTTTTACAATGAAGGCAAGCTGACCTATGAACGGGTAAAGAATGACTTGTTTGCCGACAAAGCAGCAGTGGCTCATGAAGATAATGAAGAGGATGTTGATACAATTGAAAAGGATTCAGTTTGGATCAAACAACAAAGAGTATTGAATTCCAAACAATCGACCAGTGATAAAAGAAAAACTGTAATTGATAATGTAAAAGTGATTTATGATTCTACTGATTATGTGAGTGATATCCTTTTTGATAATCAATATAATGCGTTGAATCCTCAATTATAAACTGCAGATCAATACCTTTTTTCAGCTGGAATTATCATGCTGTCAAGATGGCAGTATAATCAATCTAAATATTTGTAAAATGGAGTTTTAATGAAATACAATCAAGTGAATTTTCGTCATTTATTACCTTATGTCGAAAAACCTGCCCGTTATATCAATCATGAGTTAAATGCCTGTCACAAAACACCTCAGCCGGAGCTGATTAATTTTTGTCTGGCTTTTCCGGATATCTATGAAGTGGGTATCTCCCATTTTGGTATAAAAATACTTTATTCTATCCTCAATCAGCAAGCAGATGCTATGGCTGACAGGGTTTATACCCCATGGGTCGATTTTGCTGATTTATTAAAAAAAGAACAAATTCCCCTCTTTTCTCTGGAATCAAAAGTCGCTCTGAAAGATTTTGACGTGATTGGTTTTACCCTTCAAACTGAGCAAAATTTTACCAATATTCTCTTCATGCTTGAACTGGCTCAGATTCCATTTTACAGTAAAGACAGGGACAACACTTATCCTTTGATTATCGGTGGCGGTATCAATGCACTTAATCCTGAACCTTTGGCTGATTTTTTTGATGCCATTTTGATTGGGGAAGGCGAAGAGGCTATTATTGAGTTCAAAGACTGTTTAAAGCAGTTTAAACACCTATCTAAAAATGATTTGCTGCTAAAAATTGCTCAAATTAAAGGCTTTTATGTGCCTGCACTTTATCATTCAGAAAATAATAAATTAGTACCTTGTCAACCTGAAGTACCGGCAACAGTCAGTATTCGCAAGTTTCAGGATTTTTCACACAGTCCTCTCACCCATAGCCCTCAGCTGGTTCCATGGAATGAAGGCACTCACAACCGTTTTGTAGCTGAGATTATGCGTGGTTGTACACGAGGATGCCGTTTTTGTCAGGCAGGCATGTTTTACAGACCTTCGCGTGAACGCTCTCCTGAACTGATAGTGAAAGAAATACTGGAAGGCATTCAAAGCAATGGTTGGGATGAAGCCGGATTGCTTTCATTATCTTCCAGCGATTATACCTGTATCAAGCCACTGTTAACTGAGCTTTTCAATCAGCTAAATTCAGCTGGCGTTTCACTGGCTTTACCTTCTCTCAGAATCGATTCGATAGATGATAGTATCGTCAACCTGCTCAATCAGATCAGAAAGACCGGACTTACTCTGGCACCGGAAGCTGGTACACAAAGACTTCGCGATGTGGTGAATAAGAATATCAGTGAAGCAGATATATTCAATGCGGTTGACTTTGCTTTTTCCAATGGATTCAGAATCATTAAGTTCTATTTTATGGTCGGTTTGCCATTTGAAACTGAAGAAGATATTGATGGCATTATCCAGCTCATTGAAAAAATTGTATTGCATACGAATAAAAAAATGGCTATCAATGTAACTCTCTCTCCCTTTGTACCAAAGCCTTTTACCCCTTTCCAGTGGTCTGCGATGGACAGTCAGGAAGAACTGCTTAGAAAAGTATTGAAAATTAAATATAGCCTGTCAAAATATCGTATGGTGAAATCCAAATACCATACCATTGAAAACTCGATGATGGAAGGCATTTTCTGCAAAGCTGGCAGAAACGCTTCAGCGCTCTTGCTCAGGGCATATCAAAACGGTGCAATTCTGGATGGCTGGAATGAATTCTTTAAATTTGATATATGGACTCAATCAGCCGATGAAATTGGCTTTAACTGGCAGATTTATAATCAGGAAAATGCGCTGGATGAGCTATTGCCTTGGGATCATATTGATATTGGCATTAAAAAAGAATTTCTCATCAAAGAATACCTGAAAGCTCAAAAACTGGAACTGACAGAAGATTGCCGAACAGGCTCGTGTAGCGATTGTGGTGCCTGTGCTGACGTAAAACCTGATTTTGCGGAATGGCATCTGGAGGGTGTACCTGTTTTACAGGATAAGATAAAATCTACTTACACAGAGAGTTTCCATTATAGAATTTACTATCACAAAACCGAATATCTTCAGTTTGTTACGCATCTTGATTTTCTGAGAATGTTGCATCGCTTGTTACTGGCGACTGATTTGCCGGTTTGTTACAGTCAGGGTTATAATCCGCATCCGAAAACCTCTTTTTGTCCGCCATTGGCAATCGGAATTGAATCTGAAAATGATTTCTTTGACGTGCAGCTGCATAGCCCTGTGAATCCGCTTAAAGTACTTGAAAAGCTCAATTCTTTTAATATCAAAGGATTAAAATTCCATTTCTGCTTATGCAGCTTAGAACATGTTAAAAGCAAGAAAAAGCAGTTTTTACAGTTAAATGATAAATTAGCAGTAAGTGACTTATCTCATTATCTTTGCGCTGACTATCAGGATAATCTTTCTCAGGTAATGAGTGACATCTCACTATATAACGATGAGATCATAGAAATTGAAATGCCTGAAAATCTGCTTACGAAAATCCCTGATATCAACGCAGAACGCATTAAACGCCTGATTGAACAGTTTAACAACTCCTTGACTGTGATTTACGAAAAAGAAAAAAAAGGGAAAATGAAACAATTTGATTTGAAGGAACTGGTCAGGCAAATCGATTTTGATCAGAACTGTCTGATAATTCATAAAAAGATTATCGGCTTGAACATTTTTGATATCATGCAATGTCTCTTCAATATTTCCCGAAATGAAGCCGGTGCTTTCCGAATCGTGAGAAAGAAGATATTTGTATAATTTGAAATAAGATTTGGGGGACATGATGTCCCCTTTTTTATTGAGTCTTAACCGTTCAAATGACTTTATTTGTTACGAATCGGTGAGTTATGCACCTGCTTTATATTAAACCGATCTCCTTCCTGATTTGAAGTTTATCTTTCAGCATGATCGCAAAATCCGGATTTGTCTTAGCAAGCGAATCGATACTTCTGTAAATAGCTTTAAGAATAGATGCTTTCATGCGATTGTAATTTGTTTGAAAGTGATAGATTTTACCCCCTCTGACAGTCGATTTTTTGACATAGTAGGTCAGCTGTTTGAGCTCTGCTTCGGCTTCTACCTGTTTGGCAGTGTTGCCACATTGCATACATTCGGCTATCAGGTCTAACAGATAACTCATCCGCTTTCTGACGTCTTTGAGAGTTTGTGCATCGCAACATTCAATTATCTCTTCTCTGGGAATCAGGGCATCGAGTTCAAGAGAAGGACAAAGTCTTTGATGTTTGAGATAGTAATCTCTCTGACCAAGCAAGGTTTCAGGTTTAAATGATTGTCCCTGATGACTGATTAGAAAGCAAAGATAGAAGTCTTTTTTGGGGTCAAGCCAGCTTATTATTTTTTCTTCGTTTGTCATAAAAAACCTCCTGATATGTGTTAGTTTTTGGAATAGTAACCAATCTTTATTATGAAAGATGCCTATATTCCATTTTTGTAATGTATTATAAAATATTAGCATCTTTTTGTCAAGTTTTTTATTGATTTTTATAATAGTTTAAATAACTGTTAAATAGACTTTTAAAAACTTTATAAATGTAATTTTATATTCTCAAAAATCTACAAATTTCACTTAAAATGGCTATCTCCTTTATTATGAACTGATTATAAAAATATGAAAAAAAGTTTGACAAAATGCTAAGGTATTGTTATATTATACTATAGATACATAGCGTGGTAATGACCAAAATAGGTGTGAATGACAGCATCTTATTGAAGGACTAGAGGTTATAAAATTTAAAAAGAGAGTGATGGCGTATGAGTTAAAAGTTACTTGATTTTTATTGGTTTTTGTGGGATTATTTATAAGGGTTTCGGGCAGGATGTATGAGGTTTTACCAGTTTCCAATTTTTAAAAAATCCTCATTTTTTTCGTATTGAGGACGTTTATATCCAAAATTGATATAGGCATCAGATCAGTTAACAAGCTAACTGTCGAAAAGACAGCAATATACAGGAGGTACAAAATGAGTACACCTATCATAGTATTAGAACCCGGCAAGAGTTCAACATTGAACTCAAAAACAATCAAAATTCTTTCAGGATTAGAAGTAATCAGAGAAAGAAGAGCACTTATGATGGCTCATACGTCTAAGGCAATTGAGGCGATTATGAAATCTTCTTCAGAATATTTTGAATACTCAGAATCTGAATCCAAATTCGATTCCACTGAAGACCAGAATGAAATTAAACAGTTTTTAGCAGATAAGGATTTTGATGTCAAAAATATTCGCAAGCTTGCCAGAATCTGGACAAGACTCAATCAAGAGTATGTCTTCTGTAAAGTTAATCAGAGCTGGTATTGTTACAATGGCAAATTCTGGGTTGAATGCATACAAAAGCCAGTTAAAGGGCTTTATGAATTATGCGATTATATAGAAGATTATTATGAGAAGATTGCTCAGATAAAGGTCGATATATCCAAACATGAAGAGATAAAAAGAATTCAAAAAAATGGCAAAAAAGTCTGTCAGGAATTGGAAAATTCTTTTAAAAAGTGTGAGAATATCATCAGCTCAGCCTTGTCATTGCCGGATAAGGATTTAAAACATCCAATTTCGACTGAGGAGATGGATAAAGAGATTCGATATCTACCTCTCAGAAATTGTATAGTTGATTTAAAGACCTTTAATGTTCTACCTCACTCCAGAGATTATCATTGTACCAGATATTTAGATTATGACTTGCCGTTTAGAGAGGAAGACTTTAAGGAATGTCCCCGTTTTATGCGCTTCATAACAGAGATATTCCCTGATAATGATCAAATACAGGATTTTATGTTTCGATTGATGGGCTATATCCTTTATCCAGGTAATCCTAAAGAGATTTTTGCCTTCCTGTATGGAACTGGTGCAAATGGGAAAAGCACTCTGACAGAAACTATAATTCATGTACTTGGTAAGTATGCGGTGACAATGGATTCAGTTATTCTGAACAAAAATTGTCCTTCCAAAGATGCAGCTCATCAAAAAGCACAACTGAAAAATAAGCTTTTTGCTGCAGTGGGTGAAGATGAAAAGAATGAACTTTCAGAGAAAAGGGTAAAAGAGCTATCAACAACAGATCCAATCAACTGTGAAAGAAAATATTATGATCCGGAAAATTTTATAAATACAGCTATGATTTTTGCCAGCGTAAATGACTTTCCCGTGATCAGAACTTTGAATGATGCTATTAGAAGAAGGCTTTTGTATATTCCTTTTGAGCAGAAATTTGAGAAAGAGAAAAAGGACGAACGCTTAAAAGACATCCTTAAAGAAGAAGCTGAAGGTATTTTTCATCTAATGCTTGTTCACCTGTGTCATTATATTCATAATGGGCTGGAGATCCCGGAAGAATTAATGGACTATTCCAAAGAGTGTATGAACGATTCTAATCCCTTTGAGCTGTTTATGGAAAGTTATACACATGGCACTGAAGCAGATTCAATTCGATTTAATATACTATATAATAAATTCCGGATTTTTTATAATAACAATTTTCAACGCTCTGGTATAGGGGTATTAATCCAGAAAGAGTTTAAAGAACTTCTAAAACAAAAAGGCTATAAGCTTGTCGAGAGAGATCCTGCAGATCAACATTATCTGACTGTCAGAGGGATAATGGAGAATGATTTTACTACATTATCGACATTACCTGTAACAGAAATAGAAGTTAACAGAGAATTAACAAGTGACAATGTGACATTAACAATGATAGATCAAAACCAGATGTCATCAAGGCAACTTACTATTTAACAATATGTTAATTAATACAGATGACAAAGTGACATTATATGATCAAAAAAGTATGCTGGTTATTAAAAACAGATATAGAAACAGAGTATATTTCTCAGTCCAAAATGTCATTTTGTGCTATTTGATAGCTAACCTGTTGTATTTCAGATAATTATATGTAGTGACATTCTGATGGATTAATTATTATGAAGTCAGAATGTCATTCTCTTAAACGTCAATCATGGAGCTTCAATGAATCATATTAGCAGAGAGTTATTATTAAGTCGGCTGAATATCAATGAGATTGCCGACAGATACCAGTTAAAACGCCATAAATATACCTTTATATGCCCTTACCATAAAGATAAACATCCCAGTCTAGCCTTCAATCCCAAGATTAATTATAAGACCTTTAAATGCTTTTCCTGTGGACAATCTGGAACGATTATAGACTTCCTTGGTAAAATCAACGGGATAGACAATCCTGCTGAACAATATAAATTTGCGCTTCAATATACTGATCTTGATAACCTGAATCCTTGTGTTGATTTTAAAAAGCAATTGCAGGTCGTTCGTGCTAAAATGGTAGTTAAACCAGAAAGTGAATCTGAATCTGAGGAAGAGATTGCTATACAAAAACTCAAACTGAAGATTTTTAAAGAATTGAATCAGTATCTGACACTTAACGATGAAGCCAGAGAATATTTGCATCAAAGATGTATTACGGATAATACCATCGAATTATACGAGATAAAGAGCCTTGCTAAAGAAAAGGAACTGTTGTATTGCTCAAGTAAGGAAGATCTGATTAAGGCGGGTTTTTATCATCCTGAGAAAGAAGAAAACTATCGTTCATCTATTCCGTATCATTCAGTGATCTTTTTTCATTATCAGAACATCAAGACCATTGGCTATGTCTCAAATCGTTCATACGACCCAAACCCTTTTAAGAAAACATTATACCTTCCTGATACACCGCTAATGATGTTTCAGGGAGATAAAGATATGACAAAATATACGACTGTCTATCTCTTTGAAGGGATTCTAAATGGTTTGTCTTTCTTTGAGCTAACCGGTAAACGTAATTTTTATTGCATTATGGGAGTTGCTTTTAATAATTTTATATCTGAACTCATCAGCCGGCATAAACGCTTTATCGTTGCTTTCGACCCTGATTCTGCCGGACAGGAAGCGTGTGATAAATTTATGCATCCGGAGATATTTTATCCAGAACTTGCAGGCTATGAAGTGAAAGCTTTTGATTACCAGGCATATTTGGATCAATATCAACTCTCTTTTGAGGGCAAATTTGACCTGAATGATATCCTGTGTGGGGTTGGAATGGGATAGACCAATATGCAGAGACGCCCGGTTTGGGCGTCTCTTTACCTTCTAAAAATCATTATTTCTTTCATATTTTCAAAAGAGGTATCACTTTTTAATTTGCTTAACTAGTGCAGGTGTTATGTTTTTTATTTATCAAATAATTCAGAAAAGATTTTATCTAATTGATAATCTAAATCTCCATTGAAGCTTTGATATGGGATTTTTAATTCTTTTAATATCTTTTCAAATCTTTTGTAACCATTTTCATTTCTCAACTCAACCCATTTCACTTCTAATTTATCTGCT
>JAGOCT010000453.1 GCA_017998585.1 Candidatus Cloacimonadota bacterium
TCAACTAAAGGATTTATATTCTCAACCATCTCTTTAATAACTGCTCTGGATTCTTCGATACGTTTCATGTCTCTTTGGTTTTCATCAGCTTCATTGTAGAGTATTAAGTTTCTCATAGAACGTGCACAAGTATTGATTGCATCGACGATTGCATTGGAATATTTAACTTTCGCAAAATTTTGATTGATTAATTTATCAGTTTCTTTACCAATTCCAGTCAAGCGAATGATTGACAGTAATGCGATTAAAAGCATGATGATAATAATAGCAGAAAATTCATATGCTAATCTCTTAGAAATCGTACTATTTTTAAACATAATCTCTCCTTATTCCTTATTTGTTTCTAAAAGGGTTAACTCTTCTTCAGTCAGAACTTTGTTAATATTCAAAAGGGTTATAACTTTCCCTTTTACTTTCGCCATACCAGAGATATAATCCGTATCGAGACGCACACCAAACTTAGGCGTATTTTCAATATCTTGCTGACTAATATCCATTACTTCAAGCACTTTATCAACAATGGTACCGATAAACAGTTCCGAGCCTTCTGTAGCAAGCTTTATGATAACAATGCTGGTACGGTCATTATATTCATTAGATGGTAACCTGAACTTTTTCCTCAGGTCAATGACAGGGATGATTTTACCTCTCAGATTAATCACCCCTTTAACAAAATCTGGTGTTTTTGGAATAGGTGTTATCTCTGGGATGGCAATAATCTGAAGTATCCTATCCACATTAATGCCATACAACTCATCCATTAAGTTAAAAGTTAAATACTTTCCGCTTAAGTTCTGAGCTTCATTCATTATTTCCGGTTCTGTCATGAAACCTCCCTTTGTAATTTTCTTACATTTGTTTACAAAATAGACTATCTTTTTTTAAAAGTCAAGCATTTTTTTTGATTGGTGACTAATTTGTCTTTGATCGTTCCTCATCACTTGAGTATTTCTAAATTTTCTGTTTGTTAATGCCTGTCTAAGTGATTGATTTTCTGAGACACTCCTTACTCTTTTTAAAGAGAACTGAGCAACCATATTTTGTAATTCATTCGCCTGACTGTTCAATTCTTCAGCTGCAGAAGCGGATTCTTCAGCATTAGCTGCATTCTGTTGAGTGACTTTGTTAAGTTCTTGAACAGCTGAATTCACCTGATGAACCCCTTGAGTTTGTTCATCAGAAGAAGAGGCGATTTCATTCACGATATGCTTGACTTTATCAAAATTCTGCCTGATTTCTTCAAAAGAAGCACTTACCTGAGTCACAATTTCAGAACCTAACTGGGCATTTTTAGTAGATTCTTCTATCAAAGAACTGGTATTTTTAGCTGCTTCAGCACTTCTCAGTGCCAAATTTTTGACTTCTTCAGCTACGACAGCAAAGCCTTTCCCTGCTTCACCCGCATGGGCAGCTTCAACAGCCGCATTAAGCGCCAACAGATTAGTTTGAAATGCGATTTCATCAATTGTTTTAATAATTTTACCTGTTTGTTGAGATGACTTTAATATGATTGACATCGCTTCTGTCATTTTATTTAGCGTCAAACTACCTTCAAGAACAGATTTTACAGCAATTTCAGATAGGCTTAATCCTTGTCTTGAGTGTTTTGAGTTATTACTGCTAATTGAGTTGATTAATTCCATTGAGCTTGAGATTTCTTCTAAAGAGCTGGCCTGTTCACCACTCGCTTCTGCTAAGACCTGAGCCCCTGAACTGATCTGAGTAGAAGCTGATGATATTTGCTCAATAGCCATGTCAACCTGTATCAGTGAATCTTCCAGATTATCAGCTGTTGTATTAATACTGCTTTTATAGTGCTCAAAATCACCCATATAGGCACCATTTACTCTTGCTGTCATATCTTTATCTGCCAGAGAATCCATTACTTTCATCGCTTCATTGATAGGTTGAATGACCGCATCCAGAGTTCCGTTAAAGCCCTCTACTATTTCACGGTAAGCACCATTATGTTTTTCAGAATCAACTCTTGTTTTTAACTCACCATTTCGGGCAGCCTGAGCTAAAACATTCGCATCTTCTGACATCATGATGATACTCTTTCTCATTCGTTGAACGGCATTTGCCAAATCACCACATTCATCTCTGCATTTCAGATACTTTTCAGGGATCTCATGAGAAAAGTCACCATTTGATACAGGTAGTATCACTGAAACCATATCGTTTATTGGCTTTACAATCACTTTTTGAAAAATGAACATCACAGCTGCTACCATCAATATTAAAATCAAGATTAAGCTTATAATGGTGTATAATACCTTATTTTTGATGATATCAATATCATCAATATAGACACCACTGCCAACTATCATATTCCATTCTTTAAAACCCTTTACATAACTAATTTTTGGAGACGGTTTTGTCTCTCCGGGTTTTTTCCATTCATAATAAAGGAAACCTTCGTTTTTCTCTTTGGCAATTTTTACCATCTCAACAAAGATTCGAACTCCATTTGGGTCTTTGTAGTCACTCATATCTTTACCAATCAGTTCTGTTGAAAATGGATGCATCAAAACAACCTGATTGTAATCATTTATCCAGTAATAAGCATTTTTTTCATA
>JAGOCT010000454.1 GCA_017998585.1 Candidatus Cloacimonadota bacterium
CAAAACTTCTCCTTTCATAAACAGATTATCTTCTGCTTATACAAACATAATAATTTATTTTTGACTGACAGGCAATTATAGAATTGTTTTTAAAGTAAATTCAGACTAACCAAACACTTTTTTAGTTACAATTAAAAAAGTTGTTATTTTTATTAAATCTGTTATCTTATCTCTATAGGAGGAATAGAAAATGATTAAGAATGCAAAAATTAAAACAAAAGTAATCTTTTTTACTTTATCAGGTTTTTTCTTTTTATCTGTTGTTTTGTCATTTATAAGTATTACCAGAATGAATGTACTGGCAAGCGAAATCTCTAACGAAGTCCTGTTAGAGAAACTAAAAGGAGATATTAACTCATCAGAAACATATCTCAAACGTTTTTATGGTGATATTAACTTTAAAGACCAATCTTTAGTTGATGCTCAGGACTTAAGTCTAGAAGGCAGATTTGATTTTGTTGATACAATTAGCGAAGAACTCAATGTAGTGGCAACTATTTTTATTAAAGAAGGAGATGATTTTAAAAGAATCAGCACAAGCATCAAAAAAGATAACGGCGAAAGAGCAGTTGGGACAAAATTAGGGAAAGACAGTGCAGCGTATCCTGATGTATCCTCTGGTAAGACCTATATCGGAGAAGCAGTCATTCTTGGAAAAAATTATCTAACAGGATATAAACCGATTAAATCATCAGAAAATGAAGTGATGGGCATATTATTTGTTGGAATACCTCAGGAATCTGTTCATTCTTTGATCAAAAAAAATATACAAGTTTCATTAATCTTTCTAGTAATAGTGTCAATGGTAGCTCTAATTGGTATTAGCTTCTTTATGTATTATGTGATTAAGCATTTACTAAAACCGATTGAAAGCACAACAAACATGCTAAAGGATATTTCAGAGGGCGAAGGAGATTTAACCAAGAGACTGGATGTTATATCTCAGGATGAAATGGGAGAATTAGCTCTGTATTTCAATAAATTTATTGAAAAAATTCACAATGTGGTTAAAATCATTGTACAAAATGCGGATACCTTATTTCAAAAAAGTGCAGATTTATCAAAAACAGCCGAAAATCTGGTTAAAAATGCTCAAAATATGAACCTTCAGTCTCAGTATGTTTCTGCCTCCTCAGAAGAAATCAGTTCTAACGCAAATGTAATTGCTTCTGCAGCAGAGCAGTCAAGTAGCTCTGTTTCTACTGTAGCCGTTGCAACAGAAGAACTTTCTGCGACGATTAATCAGGTAGCAAGAGCATCTGAAGATACCAGTACAAATGTAAATTATACAGTAACCGAAATAAATCATCTGGAATCAGATATTCAGGATGCAGGGAATTCAGTCAATCAACTGGTTAATGAAATTCATGGAATCGCTTCTGCAATTGAAGAAATGAATGTTACTTTGAATGAGATTTCCAGAAACACACAACAGGCTTCTGATGTTTCCGCTAAAGCAAATCAGGAAGCTCAATCTGCTAACAAGGTAATGACTGAAATGAAAACCCTCTCTGTAGAAATAGGAAAGATTGTTAAATTAATCAATGATATCGCAGATCAAACTAATATGCTTGCCTTGAATGCAACAATCGAGGCAGCCAGCGCCGGTGATGCAGGAAAAGGCTTTGCAGTTGTCGCCAATGAGGTTAAATCACTCGCCAAACAAACTGCTGAAGCAACATCAAATATTGCCTCACAAATAGAAAAAATACAAATATCAGCAAACAATTCAAGTAAGTCTATTGAAAATATTGCACATATTATTACTCAATTAAATGAGATTAATACTGTAATTGCCTCCAGTATTGAAGAACAAAACATTACGACCCGAGAAATATCTCATTCTTCTGGCCGAATGTCAAAAAATGCAAAAGATGTTGAAGACAGAATAGACCGTGTGATTGATTATGCAAAAAATATTACGGTTAATGCAAATAAAGCAACAAAAGCCGTTACAGAAATATCAAACAGCTCAGTTGAATCAGCAAAAGCAGCTCATGAGATCGCTAATAATAGTTCTCAAGCCAGTACAGGTGTTCAGGAAATCACAAAAAACACAGTAGAAATAAGTCAAGGGATTCAGGAAGTAACTAAAAACATCTCAGAAATGCTTTTTAGCATTGAATCAACAGCCACTGATGCCTCTCTTACTAAAAAAGCATCTGATGATTTGCATAAGATAGCTGATGAACTTAATGCGCTTGTGGCAGCATTTAAGGTATGATTTAGATCATAGCATTATCTATAAATAAAAAAGAGATCAGGCAAGCATAAGCTTGCCTTTTTTCATTATAAGAAGTTTTGATTTTGGTATGGTCTTACAATTTTGTAATCTGCTGACAAAAATGTAAGTCATAACCACAGAATTCGCCTGTTTTTACCTTTTTTTTATTGGCACAAAAGTTTCTATTACTATTTTAACAGGAGGAAGAATGAAAAAACTATCAATCATATTATCCATCATACTGATTATCATAAAGTGTCTTGCAGTCAGTTATCAGGAATACAATCCCAACGATGAACGGTTCAGAGTGCTTGCTTTACAAAAAGCGAAAATCAGACTGGAACAATCAGAAA
>JAGOCT010000455.1 GCA_017998585.1 Candidatus Cloacimonadota bacterium
TATCAAGGGTATCCAGTCTGTATTGTCCTTCTTTTTCGCTTAACTCATTAAAAAAAACAAAATAGAGCTCTTTTATCACATAATTCGGTACTGCCATTTCATAAACGCCTAAACTGGAATCAATAATCGTTAACAAACCCATATAGAAAAATAAAGATTTAAGATCACTGGTTGAAAAATGCTGTCCCAAGTCAAATTTCCTGGTCAGAGAGACATAGACATTATGCCCTTCAAGAATATCATTGACAACCTTCAAATTATCTTCAAGATTACCAAGATGAATATACTGGCGAATCTTATAATAACTGGTTGCAATATTTTCATCAATGAGCTCTTCGGGAGGATTGCCTGTACTTAAAAAATCCTTGAGATAATACAAAACCATATCGCTGTTATAAATTCTTGTTTCGGCTTTCCTTGCAAACAAATACCCATTATAGTTCTTTTTCATAATGGGAAGGGTCTCATTAACGCGTTGGGTATCAATATCCCAGATATTAAAAATAGTCAAAATTTCTTCTTCTGTGAATCCTAATATCTCATTGAGTTTTTCATGCAGTGTTAAATCAGAACCAATATTAAATCCAGAAGTCAGACTATCCAGCGTAAATGGGTTGACCCCTGTGATAAACATTCTGTCAATGAGGGTTTTAGTGCCTATTTTTAGTACTTCAAAGAATTTACGAAAAAAGCCACTCTTTGCCACAATATTCTCAAACATCTCCTGTTTATAGCTCAGTAACTCACTGGTAAAGTGGTCATATTCATCTATGAGGACATAGAGTTTTGTGTCTATTGCGGTATTCAGTTCTTTTAGAAAACTATGAAGTTGAGTCGCAGCAGGCATACTGATATCAACATCAAAATCTAAATCATTCTTTTTGATAAATTCTTTAAGTGTGCTATGCACATTCTGATTAAATGCCTGCTCAATATCTGCTTCATTTTGAATACTGATGCCACTAAAATCAAAAGACAGGACAGAATAACTATTCTTCAATGGGGTAGGATGATTGCCAATATATAAATCTTTAAAAAGAGAGTCAGATACATTGCGTTTATTCTTGTCATAATAATGTTCCAGAACAGATATAAAAAGAGATTTCCCAAACCGGCGAGGTCTGAGGCAAAAAATATACTTTTCATGAAAATCTTCCAAGATTTCTATAAACTTGGTTTTATCCACATAGTAATAGTTTTGAATAATTAAATCAGCAAAATTGCTAATGCCATAAGGTATCTTCTTTTTCATCTGCCACCTCTTATCTCTCATTTTGACTAATTTCTTCTAAGTGAGCTTAAAAGTCAAGCAAAAACACATTTATCATGAGAAGAAACAAAAAGTCCTCAGCTTAAAGCCTCTATATGATTCAGATAACACATTACATCAGTTCATTTCTTTCTCAATGTAGCGTATTTTATTTCAACCGTTTAGGGCATATCAGTATATATCTGTTTATGGAATATCTGAAATTAATCTGACTATCGGATAGTTCATTAGGGAAGTATCCTTATTAATAATTCTCTTTTTGGAATAAAACGTGCTATATATCAAGGCATTAACAATCATTTTCGGAGGCGTTTTGAAAAAGAGTTTTATCCTGCTCATGATAATATTTACCTTTTGTACGATATTTGCACAACAAGAACCAGCGTGGTATTATCATCGTTATGATCAAATGAAAGCGATTATGGATTCTTTGGCGACAGTTGCACCCAATTTTGTCAGGGTGGATTCTATTGGTTATTCTCAGGTAAACCATACCCCTCTCTGGGCGATAAAATTAAGTCAGAATGTAGCAGTTGACAGAGATGTCCCCCGCATTTTATTTATTGGCGATATCCATTCAGAAGAGATTATCGGACAGGAAATCATCCTAAGCAATATCAAAGAATTTGTTCAAAGGCGTAACATTTCCCCATACAATTCATGGTTTCAAAATCTTGAAATGTGGTTTATCCCCTGTATGAATCCAGATGGTCTGGAAGTTGTCATGAGTGGGGAAGATCTGACTTACAGGAAAAATAAAAGAGATAATAATTTAAATGGTGTTCTTGATTTTGTTCAGGGACAAGGTAATGATGTTGACGGTGTTGACTTAAACCGCAATTTTGGTTCACACTGGGTACAGGGAGATACACTTTATGCACCCAGCGGATATGAAATCTATGATTATTATCGTGGCCCAGCCCCTTTTTCAGAAAGCGAGACAATTGCCATTAAAAATCTGATGGAAAAATACCAGTTTGTATATTCAGTCGTTTGGCATTCCAGTCGCACCGGTAATTTATCAGAAAAAGTCTATCCTCCATTTAATTTTAAAAATGTGCGTCCTGCCCCAGACCTTGATATTAACAACTCTATCGGGCAGAACTTTGCAAATAAAATATTAAAACAATCCGGTTCCGGTTATTATGAAAATGCACCGTCTCTGGGACGTGCCAGCACATCAAATATATGGGCATATCTGGCATTAGGAACGATTCAGCTGGTTGTTGAATGTGGTACTGCTGACATTCAGCCCAACCAACAGATTTTAAACGGTACCATACAG
>JAGOCT010000456.1 GCA_017998585.1 Candidatus Cloacimonadota bacterium
AACAACTCCTTTGACCTCTCGTAATTCTTTTTAATGTTTTCATAATTGACTCTCAGTTGTTCAATGGTATTGGTATCAAATGAGACTAATAAGGTGCCCTGTTTCACAAAATCCCCTTCAGAGACATATATTTTTTCTATCTTCTGAGGTATCTGAGGAGCGATGTCATTTATCTGAACTGCTGACAATTTCCCACTGTATTCAAGCCATGATTCTATATCTGATCTTTTTACCTGTGCAACACTTACATACTTTGAGCCAGTCAATTCATTAGCGTCTTTATCCGTTTTATCGTTCTTATCCTGACATGCTGTCATAAGAATCAAAAGTAATACTAAAATACTTACACGTACTACAAGCATCTTGCTTGTAGGCCTTTTTCTGCAAGTATGTTTTTTTGAGTACAATATATTTTTTTTCATTTAGTCCTCCCTGTACAATTTCACTTCATATTCTTTAATGAGAAAATCATAAATATCTGAATAAAAACTCAAATTAACACTTTGAAACATAATCTCAGCATCCATCATATCATTATAAGTCAACATTCCCTGATTAAAAAGTTGACTTACCTGCTTTTGATTTTCGGTGGCAAGTTCTAAGTTAACCGTATTACTTTTAATCTTCAATGCTAAATCAAAGATATCGAGGTAAGTTTTCTTAGCGCCAATTTCCAACATTTCAGCCATATTATCAATCTCATCAGCCTGCTGTTTACTCTGATAATACTGGACTTTGTATTGACTGTAGTTTCCACCACTATTAAAAAGAGGTACAGAAAACAGAGCCATTAGCTTCCAGTTTTCACTATCTTTAAAATTTAGTTTATCATCATTTTCAAACTGATAGGAAAAATTCAGGGCAAGTGTTGGCAAAAACTCTGTTTTACTGAACTTCACCTGGTAATCAAGCATTTCTTTCATGAGTGAGAGATTCTGTTTATTCAAATTTTTCTGCTTAAAATCAGAAAGGAAAGCATTTAACTCAGATATTCTCTGCTCATCCTTCATCTCAGAAAGTTGTTTTGCCTGTGAGATTTTCTGATCAAGATTAATTTTTTCAGGTAGTAATTGATCAGAAATACCTGTCTGACCCAGATGTTGATGCCATGTATCCAATAAAATATCTAAACTGTTGTTCAGACTGCCAAGATCAGCTAAAGCAGTTTCATACTTCACCTTCCACTGCAAAACCTCTGTTAATAAACCACTTCCATTTTTATGTTTAATTTGGGCTTTTTCATACCAAGATAAATATGCTTCAGCTGTTTTCTGAGAAATTTCACGAATATCCATTAACTTTAATATCTGAAAATAGAGCTTTGCGGTTTCCCAATCCAGTTCTTTTTCTTTAAGTCTGTATTGATTATTGGTTTGTTTAAGACTCAGATCTGCGATTTTATAATTCAGATAAAGTTTTCCACTGGCAAACAGAGGCTGACTGATACTAATTTCTGTTGTGTAATTATCTTTAGGCTGGGTCACTGGTTCATTAATACCTAACAATGGAATAGCTGGAATGATTACAGTTTCTTTATCTAGTCTAAGCCAGGTCTCATTGAAAGTCACTTTGGGTAAAAACTGGCTAAATGCATTCTTTTTCTGCCATTGAGCAGCATAGATAAGATTTTGATTACCCTGTATGAGTTTATTATGTTTTCTTGCTAAATCAGTACTTTGTTCCAAGCTTATTGCATGAACATCCAAAATAAATGCAGTAATCATACTAAACAATAAAATGATTGTCTTTTTATACACAAAAAACTCCTTTTCAGTTTTCAGTGGATTTAATACTTATCCCATTAAACAAGAATTTGATTATTGTATCAATCTCGCTTTCAAGATCAGGCTCAATATGTCTCATAAACAGACTTTTATAGAGAAGCCCCTGATTGATAGAAATAATTATTGTAATCAAAGAATTGATATCAGTCCCTTCAGTAACTTTATCATGTACAATGGCATAAACGATTTTACTCTCTTCTTCAATTAGAAATTCTGTTTCTTCATGAAAAATCTGATGATAAACCTGTTGATTCACAAACTTCATCAGTTCATATTCTTTGAGAAACTGTTGAGCCATTCTAAAACGAAGATGAAAATATTGTCTTAGCATTTCTTTAAGAGGCAGATTATTATTTAAAAAATCTTTTTCTATAAATAGCAGATCATTAAACTCCGACTTAATCACTTCTCTAAACAAGTCTTCTTTATTCTTAAAATAGTAATAAAGAGAATTTTTTCTCATATTGCAGTTAGCTCCAATATCATCAAGTGTTGTTTTATAAACCCCATACTGTCTGAACGCTTTTTTTGCAGCATCAATGATTTCAGTTCTCTTATCCATTATCACCTCTTAGAATATTTTAGTATTTTGTTCGATAATTTAAAATAATGATAAAATGCGTCAAGTAATTTTTAAAAATTTTACTTGACAATCTTATTTATTTATCAATTATTGTTAAATCTGCCGAGTGTCAGGATCTAAACCATAGGGCATGAACTGACACCGATAGGGTTAATCCGGAAACAGATTAGCCTCCCAA
>JAGOCT010000026.1 GCA_017998585.1 Candidatus Cloacimonadota bacterium
GCTTACTGTACTGCTGATGAAGCTACTATGTTTGGTATGTTAGTTGACAACATTGTTTTAGGTGACTTTAACCATGACTTCAACGATGGTAACGAACAAAATATGACATACACTTCAATGGTTCCACTTGGTGGCGACTTATGGCATGTAGAAGAATATGCTCAGGCAACTTCTCCTTCACACGTATTAGTATGCCAAAACGAACAAAATACTTACAACACCAATATGTTAAACTATATCGAAACTGGTTTGATTACCTTACCTAACAGTACAGAAATCCGTGCTGATTTCATGATTCGCGGATCTTTCACTGATCCAAATCAATTCCCTGAAGTAGATTACTTCGGATGGCAGATTTCAATTGACGGTGGAACAAGCTGGAGAGCTATGAGCAATCCATACGCTGATCCTAACGGTTCAAACTATGTATATTCAGATGCACCAGCAGATTTTGCTTCATTTACAGAATCCTATTCAACAGATGGTTATATTTCAAACTTTGCAGGTCAGCAGGTTAAATTCAGATGGTTTTTCAAATCTGATGCTGATAGCCCTAACGGCGAAGGTATCATGATCGATGACTTTATTATTTATGCAAGCATATTTGCTCCATCACCAACTAATCTTACAGCAGTTAAAAACGGTGCAAACATTGATTTAGCATGGGATTTACCTGGTGGACAAACTGGCGAAATCGCTTATTACAATCCTGATTTTGCTGCATCTAACTGTGTTGGTTTAAGCAGTGGTACATTCCCAACTACTTTTGACTGTGCGATTAAAGTGCCTGCTGAAATGGCAGCTAACTATGCTGGCAGCCAAATTACAAAAATTAAATTCTTCCCATTATTAAACGTTCCTTACACTGTAAAAGTATGGACTGGCGGAAGTGGTGCTACTGTAGCTGCTTCTCAGGCTGCTGCTACTGTAACTCCTGAACAGTGGAATGAAGTAACTTTATCTACTCCAGTTGAAATCCAATACGGCGTAGATTACTGGATTGGTTACACTGTAACCCAACAAGCTGTTTCTACTTATCCTGCAGCAATGGATGATATTGCTCACGTAGAAAATGGTGATATGGTTAATTTAGGCAGCTCATGGCAAAGTATTTTTGCTGCATCTGAAGGTGCTATTGATGGCAACTGGTTACTGGCTGGTGTAGTTGAAGCTGGTAGTAAAACTGTTGTTCTTGACAGCCGTGCAGTTGAAGGCTTTAAAGTTTACCACAAAGAAGGTGCTGCAGGTACTTATGAATTATTAACAACAACTGGCGCAACCGCTGACACTTATACTCATACCGCTCCTGCTGGCAATGCAGTTCATTTCTACAATGTAACCACTATGTGGGATGGTCTTGAATCTAATCCTTCAAACGAAGCAAGTGAATATATGGCACCTGCTGGTGCTAATGAATTAATGTATGATGACGGTACTGCAGAAAGTGGATTCGCTCATACTGGTTTCATTGCAAATCATTTCAATTTAACTTATACTTCTCCAACTGCAGTAATCAACGCAATCAAATTCTACATTCATACCAAAACTGCAAGCAATATGAGCTTAAAAGTTTGGTCAGCTGGAACAGATAATTTACCAGGAACAGAAATTTATACTCAGACTATTTCTCCTTCAATGGTTAATGTTGGCTGGAACTATATCATCATTCCAGAAGCTAATCAGCCAAGTACTACTTCTGGTAATGTATTTATTGGATTCCAGGAATCAGCTGGCAGTCCAAAAATTGGTAATGATAGCAATACAAATGGTCATTCATTTAAGAAAACAAGTTCAGGTGCATGGACAGCTGTTGCTGATGCAAACTATATGATCCGTGCTTATGTAAACGGTGCCGTTGAAGTTGATCCAACTCCAGTTGTTTCAGCTAAATTAAGCGCTAAAAACTATCCAAACCCATTCAATCCTGAAACCAATATCGCTTTCAATATGCCAACTAACGGTCATGTATCTGTAAAAATTTACAATGCAAAAGGTCAGTTAGTAAAAACCTTATTCAATGGTATGCTTGAAAAAGGTCAGAAAACTTTAACCTGGACAGGTATTGATAATAACAATACAAACGTCGGTTCTGGTGTTTATTTCTACAAAGTAGAAACAAACGGTCAGTCTGTAATGAACAAAATGTTATTAATGAAATAACATCATAAAAACCGGAGCAGCAATGCTCCGGTTTCTCATTTTAATGTATTTTAATCTCTTTTTAAAAAAAAGGCTCATAAATTGCAAGTAATAAAGAAGAGATTAAAGTATATTAAAGAATAGGAGATAAGATGAAAAAACTACTAACACTCAGCCTGTTAACCTTAGTTTTAGCTGTATCTTTGTTTGCTGTTGATCGTTTTGACAGTGAAAAATACGTAGCTAATACCATTCTGATCTGTTTTAAAACAGATGCGATTAACAGTACTCGTGGTGAAATCAATATGACCCGTGAAAATGGTGTTGTACAAGTGGGTTTAAAAACATTTGACTTGTTGGCTAAAACGTACCAGATTACCAATCTTGAGCAGCTGTATCAGGTCAAGAATCAAAATTGGGTCGATGAAAATGGTGCGGCTCCAATGAATATTTTCAAAGCAACCATTAAAGACAATTCAAAAATCGAAGAAGCAATTACAGCTTTATCAAAAGATTACAACCTGGTATATGCTGAATATGATGGTATTACCAAACATCAGATGGTTCCAAATGACCCAATGCACGAAATGCAATGGCATCTGGGAAAAGTTCAGGCTTATGATTTATATGATTATTTTAGCGGAGATTCAACAATTGTCGTAGGTATTGTTGATTCAGGTACCAAATGGAATCACGTTGACCTGAAAGATAATATCTGGATCAATATGCCAGAACTTGAAGCAGGTATGACCATTAACTGGGCAAACGGAACAGTTTCTGGTGGTAATGGTGTTGACGATGATGGTAATGGTAAAGTGGATGATGTTATTGGCTGGGACTTTTTCTCAAATGATAACAACCCTTATCAGGCATATAATGGCAATGATCACGGTTCACACGTGGCAGGTTGTGTGGGTGCTGTAACTCACAATGGCGTTGGTGTTGCCAGCGTTCCACAAAGAGTAAAATTAATGATTACCAAACATCAGTCTAATACAACTCCAAGTACATCTGTTTCTTATGGTAATAATGGTATTTATTACTGTGCCGATTCAGGTGCACATATTATTAACTGTAGCTGGGGCGGACCTGGTGGTTCCTCTACTTCTAATACAACTGTGAATTATGCGTACAATCAGGGATCTCTGGTTTTGGCTGCAGCTGGTAATGATGACGCTGACCATGCGACCAGTCCAAGCTATCCAAGTGATGCAACCAATGCTATTTCAGTTGCTGCTTCAAACTCAAGCGATGAAAAAGCAAGTTTCTCAGATTATGGTACTGCAATCGATTTAACATCTCCTGGAGATGGTATCCTGTCAACTATCTATAACAATGGTGCAAATACTTATGCAAGCTTTAGTGGTACCTCTATGGCAACTCCTGTTGCTGCAGGTATTGCTGCAATGGTAAAAGCTACACATCCTGATTATTCTGTTCAACAGATTAGACAGAGACTTTTAGCTACTGCTGATGAAATTCCTCAAATGTATGGAACGATTTATGAAGGTAAATTAGGCTCTGGCCGTGTGAATGCTTTCAAAGCGATCTTATCTGATATTATTCCTAACCTGAGTTTGTATGGTATGAATATTGTTGAAACTCAAGGTGACGGAGATACAGTTCCAAACCCTGGCGAAGTAATCAGTGCTTCCATTTCTCTTGAAAATACGGATTCCTGGTTAGATGCAACAAATATTAATGCAGTTGTGCGTACTCAGCTGAATGGCGTGACTATCATTGATTCTGTGTTAAGTTTCTCTGATATTTTCAATGGATTTAACGGTACTTCAACCAATATGTTTAAATTCTCAACACCTGCTGATTTTAATGTGTATGAAATTCCTTTTGTATTACATATCACAGCAGACAGCGCTCCTGGCTCAAATGTCGTCTATGCAAAAGATATTAACTTTACTGTTTCATTAAGTCTGATTCAGAGTGGCTGGCCTATCAATGTTGGGGCATCTTCTTCTTCTTCACCTTTACTGGTAGATTTAAAACAGGATGGACAGAAAGTGCTTGTGTTTGGTGATACCAGTGGTAAAGTTCATGCACTAAAAGCAGATGGAACTGAATTAAGCGGTTTCCCTGTAACAGTTTCTGAAAACTCAAATATTATGAACGGACTTGCTATTGCTAATTTAATTGGAGATAGTAAACCTGAAATCGTAGCGGCTGCTATGAGTAGTACTGTAAAAATAATTGATCATAACGGACAGGTTCAGGCAACAGCCAATCTTGAAGGCAACATTCGTAATTGCCCTGTAATTGCAGATGTCACTGGAGATTCTCAACCAGAAATTTTAATAGGAACACAAAGTAAAAAATTGTATGTTTTAAATGGTACTGATTTATCAATCAACAGTGGTTTCCCACTAACCCTTGAAGCAGCAATTATTGCTAATCTGGCTGCAGAAGATATGAATAATGATAATAAAAAAGAATTAATCGTTCCAACTAATCAGAAATTACACGTAATCAACGGAACAACCGGTGAAGAGTTAACTGGATGGCCAGTTGCTTTATCAAGTCCTTCTTTACATGGTCCTACTGTCGCAAACTTTGATAATGATGAAAACACAAATGAAATTGTGATTGCTGGATCATCTGCAACTAATTGCCCTATTACGATTTATAGCAAAGATGGCGTTGTTATGTCAAATATATTAAACCCTGCAGCTGTAAAATCAGAAGTGACTGCTTTCAAAATGGATTCTGATAATCGCTATGAAATTGCTTATACTGATTATTCAGGAAGCCTTTACGTTCGTGATGCAAGTTTAAGCCCTGTTGAAAATTTCCCTGTTCAGGTTACTCCTTCAGTTGAATGTTCTCCAGTGGTTTACTCATTAGTTGAAAATGGTCAGGATAATATTCTCTTTGGCGATAATGATGGCTATCTTCATGCATTCAATATGCAAGGTAATGAAATTGCCGGATTCCCTGTAAAATGCGGACAGAGCTTAAAAGTATCTCCTGCAATTGGCAATTTTGATACTGATAACGATGTTGATATTATGTTACCTAATCAAAATGAAATCGTTTTCGTAGATTATAAAAGTCAGGGATTCGACGGTAAATGGGCTTCTTTCAGAGGAAACTCAAACCGTTCCGCTTCTGTATTTGATAGTAGCGTAGCAGGAGAAGATGTAATTGTAACTCCAGCATTTAATGCACTTGAACAAAATTACCCAAATCCTTTCAATCCAACGACTTCTATCGCATTCAGTTTAAAACAAAACAGCCCTGTTAAACTGACTGTATATAACATTAAAGGTCAGGTTGTAAAATCTCTGATTAATGAAAAAATGAATGCCGGAAGCCATTCAATCACTTGGAATGGTAAAGATAATCAGAACAAATCAGTTTCCAGTGGAATCTATTTCTACAAACTGGAAAGTCATGACTTTACTTCCACCAGAAAAATGATGCTGATTAAATAATTCAGCTGAAATATTGAAGGGCAGTGTGAAAACACTGCCCTTTTTTGATTGTACTAATTCTAGTAAAATGTATCAACTTTTCATAAAAGAAGAAATGTCAGAGATTTAGGCAATTAACCTGTATCCCTTTCTTTTTTTTGTTTTGAGTATAACCGGTGATGTTTCTTAAGGCAGATTTAGTTTGTTTTTTAAAGGCAAAACGCTTGTAGTACCGTGAATCTGAATATCAACAGTATGTATCATCCTTATTTAACAAAAAAATAGAAATACCCTGACACAGACACGATAATGGTTAGCAAAAGCAATAAAAGTACTGGTACAAGCGGTCTTTTTTTCTTACTGAAAGGATCGTTTAGATTCATTTTGGAATTTTTAGGTATCTTGGCTACATGGGTAAGTGAAGATCCAAAGGCTATATTGATAGTTGCTTTTGCATTTATTGCCCAACCGTTTGCATCCAGAATTGGCGCAAGATTTCTTTTTCGTAGCTTCATCCAGGCAAGAATCATCGAAGGACAGGATATTACAAGGATACTCCCTGCTATTGCTAAAGGTATTTTCCACCAAACCAAAGCCAGAAATCCGCTAATAATGGATGTCAGAACAGACCCAATTGCTCCAAACGCCAAACCAATCGCAGCAAAAATACCTGCAAATTTTGCAATATCAAAAGGTGCAGCTTTTGTTACAGGATCTGTCAGTTTACTGCTATTTTCAATGAAACCCGAAGAAGAATGATTTACTTTTGCATCCTGGACAGAAGCGATCTTTTCTATCTGTTTTGAGATCATAGTTGAGATTTTTCGGTAGGGTGTCCAGAAAGCCTGACGAATGCTTATCGGATTGTCAATAATCTTAATGACTGTTGCATCCCAGTCTAAACCCTTATTGTCATAAAATATGGCATTTCTTCCAACTGTCAGGTTATCAATATCCCCTGCTGTAAAGGAGGCTACTATCGTAATTTTTTCATTTTTGACTTTGGAGAAACAATCAAAGTAAACGAGACAGATTCCGCTTGCAGGAGCCATACTCCCCTGTTTACCCATATCAGAAACTTTTATGCAGAGATCACAGCTTCGTTGATCAAAATAGATCGTTCCAGCCTGGAATATTGCTTTATAACCAGGTGTGTAAAAATCAGAAAAAGTGATGAAATTATTCAGCAATGTATAAATATGACGATAATATCTGACTAATTTGTCAACCTGAATGACGCTGATCGCTTCTGTTTCCAGTGCGATGTCCTGTTCAATCAGTGATGATAACTGAATCTTTTGCTGTGATGACAAAAATGTACGGATATACTCCAAACCAAGTGAATCAACTGTATTTACTTTTTCAGATTTCCATCGATTAAAGGGTTCAAATAATGCTGACAGTTTATTCCACTCATCTTCTGATAAAGTGCTCCCATTGTCGCTTATCTGCGTTTTTACGATGTTAAAAAAGTTAGACAGTTTGTCTTTCCAGACAGGATTGATGGGTGTGTTTATCATCAGAGATTTATTCGCTTCAATCTTGGCCAAAGGAAATTCTGAAATTTGCTGAAGACTATTGGAAACATTCTGATGGCTGATAGAAGCCATTATGTCAGACATTGTGTTTAAAGTTTCGGTTGACTGAGGATCAAATTCAGCAAGACGACAGCGTAGAAAATAGTCATCAATTTTAGCTTTTAAGCTTGAAAACAAAGTGAAGGCTTCTTCTGTTTTCTCTCCAAAAGGGAATATGTTTTCTTTATGATCTTCTGCCTGTTGAAACCATGCAGAATACTCAGTACATAAATCAAAAAAGGTTTCCAGTTGTGCTGAACCTATACCGGGTTGTCCGCTACGGTCTGTTTCAGATCCGACACTGGCAATTATATGGTTGATTAGTGTTTTTAGGCTTTCATCATCTGTTGAGTTTTCAGTAATAATGCCATCTCCGTTAAATCGGGTATTGGCAAAAATTGCTTCCATATCGGATGTATCTGCTACTGATAGTTCTGTAGCTTCAGGTTTTCCAAGATTGGCCAGTATCTGTTTGGCTGCCGAATATAATATTTTTCCTTCCGGCTGATTCTGGTTAATGGCAGACAAAGGCATCGTTTGATCTCTTTTCAGTAAATCATCCGGATTAGTAATTATGGATAAAATCCAGTTTACGGCAGTAAGTATTTCAGGAACCCGTATTTTTCCGTCATTGTCTGTGTCGATTAACTGTAAGGTCTTAATGTCAATCTCTAAACCAGCAACAGGACAACTCAATGCAGTCCATAATTTTTGATCCAGAGATTCTAGATTCGCCAGATCTGAACCCGATTCTAAATTTACGCGATTGATTCCGCCAATCCTTGAGAAATGCCAAACATGTTTTTTTCCCATTTTATTCTCCTTTACTTTGAAGACAGGAATATATATCATCAGCTAACAAGCAACTGATTTCATACTATCAGACTGATAAATAACGATATATCATTTGAGAGTTAATGTCAAGTGTAAAAGTAATGATCTATGATTTTTTCTTTATAGTTTCTCAGAGATTCTGGCAAAGTTTTTTTGTCAATTTCAAAAATAAATCAAGAAAAAAGACAAAAATCAGATTTTTGTCCAGGTTATATATATAGAGAGGGTGTTTGTGTGGGTTTTAATATCTTGTAGATCAGGTTTATATGAGACATTACGAAATTTGAAAAGCAGATTTAAGCAGTCTTCATGCAATTAAAACAATGGTCATCATATTTACACTTGACAAGTAGCAATCTTTTTAATTTTGTCACTCTATATTAAGAATAAAGGATAAAAAATGCAATCAAATGACACTATTAAAATTATGGACACTACCGCTAATCCGGCACCATTAGGATTACTTGGTTTTGGGATGACCACTATTTTGTTAAATCTTGCCAATGCAGGTATTATTCCGCTTACCAGCATGATTATGGCGATGGGAATCTTTGTTGGCGGTCTTGCTCAGGTAATCGCCGGCATCATGGAATGGAAGAAAAATAACACCTTTGGCACAACTGCTTTTACCGGATACGGATTTTTCTGGATTTCTTTAGTTACTATCTGGGAAATGCCAAAATTAGGATTGGCAGAACCAACTGATGCCTACACAATGGGTTTCTATCTCTTGTTATGGGGACTCTTTACCTTCGGTATGTGGGTTGGTACATTAAGATTAAACAAGGCATTACAGTGGGTTTTTGGAACATTGGTAGTATTATTTGCTTTACTGGCAATTGCTGACTTCAGTGGTAATCATACAATCAAAGTCATTGCTGGTTATGAAGGCATCATTTGTGGTCTTCTAGCGGTTTATGCTTGTCTTGCTCAGATTCTGAATGAAGTTTATGGAAAAGTTCTCTTACCTATCGGACCGGTAAAGCATTAATCATATATATGTTAAAAACAGGTTCTGGTATTAGCCGGAACCTGTTTTTCTAATGTTAGAAAACTTACAGTTTCGCTTTATTGATAATCTTTAATCTCAGATCTTTAAAAAAATCATTCTGCATTTGTTTTTCTGTTGATTCAAAAAAAGAAGATAAATCAACTGAATGATTTTGATAAACAAGGGCTTGAAGCATCATTTCAATCTTATCCATTTGCTTCACATAAAGAGCAGTTGAACTTCCTCCGGTCTCAAAATCCAGCCATATATCAAGTAATTCATCTGAATCAGGGAAATGACTCAATATTGACTCAATCGCCTCTTTTTCCATGCTAAATTTATCTTTCAGACTGATTTCTTCAGAAGGCGTTATATCACCAATGACTGCCTCTGCCAAATCATGTATCAACGTCATTTTTAGCATCTTTTCCATATCAAGCATTTCAGGGTAATCCTTCTGATATTTCAAACACAACATCGCTAATGCAAAAGAATGATCAGCAATACTTTCACAATGTTCTTTAGAAATACCTGCCTGAAGCCAGCCCTGCCGATACAGATTTTTCAGTTGAAAAAGTATCTCATAAAAACTGAACTCTTCTGATAGGGATACCTGATTTTCATTTTTACTGATTTTCATGAGCATTCCCTGACTGTAGGTTGATATGGTCATTGAGTTCTTTCATTAAGGTATCATGAATTCTTCCGTTGGATGCAATGATTAATTCATCGTTGAATGTCCATCCCTTGTCTTCCCTGTTACTTACCTGACCGCCAGCTTCCTGAACAATTAATATGCCGGCACAGACATCCCAGGGATTCAGATAAAATTCCCAATAGCCTTCATACACCCCTTTTGCTACATAACACAAATCAAGGGCAGCGCTTCCGGGTCGGCGAATCCCATGTACTTTCCCTAAAAGATCCCTGTAAATGGATATATTATCTATTTTTGCTGTTTTAAAACCATAAGAAAAACCAGTTCCAAGTAATGATTTTGTAAAATCTGACTGTTCAGAGACTTCCAGCTTAACACCGTTTAAAAAAGTACCTTTACCTCTCTGAGCACTAAAGAATTCATTTATCACCGGATTATAAACAAAGCCATATTCCAACTGTCCTTTTATCATTAAGGCTACAGAAATACAGACGAAAGGAAACTGATGCACAAAATTCGTTGTACCATCTATCGGATCAATAATCCAAAGCTTATCAGCCTGTTTATGTTCAGCATCGCTTTCTTCTGCCAAAAACAGACTGTCAGGTAAGATTTCTCCAAGCTTGTTGATTAAAAAACGCTCAATCTCCTTGTCTGTTTCGGTAACCAGATCAGAACTGTTAGATTTGGTACTGACTTTTTTAATATCATAGAAGGCATTCTTCAGAATTTCTCCGGCTTCTCTGATAATTGTCTCAACCTTAGTATATAGCTCTGACATTTAACTCTCCTTGGATTTTATGTAAGTATGCTACAAGCAGGATGCTTGTAGTACGATAACAAACGGTTAATTTGTATTACTGGCTTTCCACAAAAGCCGGTGTCCATTCCGGAGTGATGCCCATCTCCTGAATAAAACCATTTTCAAATCCTAAGCCTTCCATTACATGGAGTGCATAGTCATATTCTTCACGGGTAATCGGGCGATTAATCTCAGGGTATTCATCTGCACGATGAGTTGGATAATACTGAGACATCAGACTGATAAAAGCCATATTGCCGATTTCTTCATATATCCAGTGCAACACAGACTGGATTCCATTTATATTTTCTGGTAATATCAACAAACGAATTAGCACACCCCGATAGGCAAGCTCAGTATCTTCATCCACTTTTAGATTGCCTGTCTGACGAAACATTTCCATGATTGCTTTTTTGGCTGTTTCAGCGTAATGATTTGCTGCAGAGTACTTAACAGCATTTTCATCATCCCAGTACCTGAAATCCACCAGATATATATCTACCAGACCTTCCAGCTGTTGTAATATTTCCACATTTTCATAGCCATTAGAATTCCAGACGACAGGAATATTCAAACCTTTTTTCTTTGCTAAAATCAAGGCTTCCTTAATCTGTAAGGAATAGTGAGTTGGAGTTACCAGATTGATATTATGAGCGCCTTTTTGTTGTAATTCAAGCATGATGTCAGCTACTTGCTCCGTACTATAATATTGACCATTTCCCCAGTCGCTGATTTTGTAATTTTGACAATAAACACATTTCATATTACAATGTGAAAAAAAGATGGTGCCACTGCCTTTTGTTCCGCTGATAACGGGTTCTTCTCCAAAGTGAAGTTGATAAAGATTAATTTTCATTTGATTAGTGGCTTTGCAAAAGCCGAGTGATGTGATTCTGTCCACCTGACAAT
>JAGOCT010000457.1 GCA_017998585.1 Candidatus Cloacimonadota bacterium
AAGCTCCTTTTTAGCATTTATAATATTATAACTCATTTAATTCCAAATAGTTTCAAAGATTTTATCTGTTATATATGTCAAAATTTTTATAATACGCTGTATTATGATCTTTATACGACTTGAATCACTTCCCAACAAGATAGTATGAAAAGATTGCTAATCATATATCTTAGAGAATCAATCTATATACTTTATCAAAGGCTCAATTCAGATCAATAATATTCGTATCGTCTATATACTTTCTGGTTTTATATTCGGTAATGGTACGAATCTTGGAAGTAATCTCTACAATTCGTTCAACATTGGAAATGATCGTAGAAATGCTTTTCTTTAAAGAAGGGTCAGCATCTGCTTTTGCATTTAACAGTTCACAATGTCCTAAAATAATCTGTAGGGGCTGATTCATTTCATGAGAAACAGTGCCAGCAATCTCAAGAATACTTTTTAATTTTTCAGTATAGAGCTTTTCTTCTTCCGCTTTTTTCTTCAGAGAGATATCTTCTCCGACTTTTACATAATGCGTTACTTCCCCTGATTGATTAAATAATGGAGCGATAGAAGCAGATTCCCAGTAATAACTGCCATCTTTATTCTTGTTATAAAATTCACCACTCCATTTTTCTCCATTATAAAGACATTCCCAAAGCTTTTCATAAAACAGTTTATCCTGATGACCTGAATGGAAAATGCTGGGTTTCTTCCCCTTTATTTCATCATTGGAGTATCCTGAAATCTCTGTTAATTTTGGATTGGCATATTCTATTATACCTTCTTTATTCGTAATCAAAATCAGACTGGGGCTTTGTTCAACAGCCTGAATCATTTTATTGAGCATGTGTTCCTGTTCTTTTCGATTTATGGCAGAGTTACAAGCAACCGGAATCATTTTCAGATAAGTACGATCATGGTCTTTAATCAGAAAATCATAAGCACCAGCCTTCATACTGTTTACAGCCAGTTCCACATCCTTTGCACCGGTTATAATCACTAAAGGGATATCTTTATAGTTTGACATAAACTGCAAGCCATCCCCATCTCCCAGATGATAATCAGTTACAATCACATTAATTGGATGCTGATTTAAAACAGAAACTGCTTCCTGATAAGAGCCAGTATAAAAAAATTGATAGAGATCTTCGTAATCTTTTAGAAAACGTTGTAGAACTTTTCTGTCTATGATATCATCTTCAACTAATAATATACTACGTGTTTCCATATTCTCTCCTTAATTTCCCATCACCTGTGTATCCCAATAATTAAAGGTAATTTCTAAAGCACGAGCAAAATCATCATTATCTACGGCTTTATGAATATAACCTTTAGCACCTAAACGATATGCCTGTTTCACATCATTATCCTCAACAGAAGTCGTAACCACTACGACAGGAATATGATTCAGCGATTGATTGAGTTTAACTTTATCAAGAAACTCAAATCCGTTGAGCTTTGGTGTGTTCAGATCAAGTAATATGATACCTACTGGAATATGAGAATTCTGTTCTGAGAATTCTAGAAATTCTTCTCCATTTTGAAAAATAAACAGAGTATTAGTAATTTCCAATTCTTTCAGATATCTTTTTATTGCCATGATATCAACCTGATCGTCTTCTATCAGAATAATAGATTTATTGTTTAACATTTCTACTCCTGATTACAGGATAATAAAAAAATCATAATTGTCAAGTATAAATATGAGCCAATTTACAGATAATCTTTAAGTAAAATTATTGTCCTTCACTAATTGTATCAGGATTTACTAAGCAAAGAGCAAAAAAACAGAAAAATTAGAAAGTGGCTGGTTTTATTATGTAATCAATTTGATTTTTTTAAAAAGCACCGTTTTGTCAGGGTAATAAATATAGAAGGGACAAATGGCACAGGCTATGCACAATATGTAACTATCGAATTGATTTAATCAGAAATTTTTTCTCATTTATACTTTTTTGGTAAAATCTGAAGAAAATAATTCGATATATTAGCAGAGAGTGATAACTGGGAACAGAAAAAAAGAAAAGGAGTTTGAATGTCTGGTGATATTAAAATAACGGGTTTAGCAACCGGAATAGATTTTGAAGAAATGACCACTAAACTGGTTGAAGCAGAAGCATACCAGGCTAAAAAGCTGGAAACATGGAAAACAACCTGGCAAAAGAAAATTGATGCACTGACAGAGTTAAATACAAAAATTTCTTCAATCATAACAGCCAATAATTCCCTTAAAACCAGAAGCAGTTTTGTTACCCGACTTTCTTCCAGCAGTTCTAGTTCAGTTGCAGATATTGCAGTGGACAGTTCTACTCCCTTAGGTTCGTATAAGCTGGAAGTAGCCAGCTCAGTTAATCACAAAACAGCTTCAAAAGGCGTTGAAAGTTTAGACGTTTCTGTTGCTCAAGTAGATAGTACTTTAAAATTCAATGACGGAGAAGGAAATACAATCGAAGTAAATTTAACAATTGGCATGACTCTGGAAGATGTAAGAGATGCCATTGATAATGAATTATCGGCTCAGGGTTCAAATGCCAGTGTGTCTATATCCAAT
>JAGOCT010000458.1 GCA_017998585.1 Candidatus Cloacimonadota bacterium
ATCCTATGATTGAATCAATAATTCAATCGTGAAATGATTAAAGTGAGGTGGTTTTGCTGAGAACATTTATTGCGTTTGAGCCTGATGAGATTGTTAAAGAAAAATACTGTCAGCTGATAGAAACTGGCAAAATAGCTTTTCCGGAGATAAAAAACTGGACCAAACCAGAGAATCTGCATTTTACGCTTCGGTTTATCGGAGATACAGAAGAAGCGCATATTGCAGAAATCAGTCAATATCTGCAGAATCTGGCAAATCAGATGAATGTTTCCGAACTTCATAAGGGTAATCTAAGCTGGTATCCATTCAATAACAGTCCTTTAATCTGCATGATGTACCAGTGTCATAACCCATGGCTGATTAAGCAGTATCACTTATTGGGTGAATTTCTCGAAAGCATGAAATATGAAACAGACAGACGCAGATTATACTTTCATTTAACACTTGCCAGACTTAAGAATATAAATATCAGTCAAACAAATAATTGGAACTCAGATTTGACACATGAAGTCAGCAACGTCAAAATTACCCGACTCGTTTACTATAAAAGCACGCTTTACAAAAGCGGTCCGGTGTATGAAAAAATAGAAGAAATGAACCTTAAAGGAGGAATAAATGGCAACTGATAAAGGAAAAGAGATGGCTTTAAAAGCCGCTATGCAACAGCTTGAAAAAAAATATGGTTTAGGTACGATTATGTATCTTGGCGATAAACCTAAAATTGATGTTGATGTAATTCCAACCGGTGCATTCAATCTGGATATCGCACTTGGCATTGGCGGAATTCCAAAAGGCAGAATCACTGAGATTTACGGAGCTGAAGCTTCCGGTAAAACCACACTTACCCTGCATATTGCAGCTGAAGCTCAAAAACTGGGAGGCATTGTTGCCTTTGTGGATGCAGAACACGCACTTGACCCTGTTTATGCACGCAATCTGGGTGTCAGTATTGAAAACCTCCTCCTTTCTCAACCTGATGGTGGTGAACAGGCATTAGAAATTGTTGAAGCGCTCGTTCGTTCCAATGCTGTGGATTTAATCATTGTGGACTCAGTGGCAGCACTTGTTCCAAGACAGGAAATTGAAGGTCAAATGGGCGACAGTCATGTGGGTTTACAGGCTCGTCTGATGTCTCAGGCTTTACGTAAATTAACTGCTATTGTCAGCAAATCCAATACAGCTGTAATCTTTATCAATCAGACCCGTATGAAAATCGGGGTACCTTCATTTGTTAATCCGGAAACGACAACCGGTGGTGTCGCATTGAAATTTTACTCATCCCTGAGAATGGAAGTTCGTAATGCCGGCAGTGTAAAAGAGATTGCCGGAGGTGCTCAGGTTGTTGGAACAATTACTAAAGTAAAAATCGTTAAGAACAAATTTGCCCCACCTTTTAAAACAGTAGAATTCCCAATTATATTTGGCAAGGGCATTTCAAAAATGGATATTATTCTGGATCTGGCAGTATCAAAAGATATTATTCAGAAGTCTGGTTCATGGTATGCCTATAAGGATTCAAAAATAGCACAGGGAGCAGAAAAAACCAAACAGTATCTGACAGATAACCCAGAAGTCTATGCAGAAGTCCTTGAAAAAGTAAAAGGTCTTCTTGATTTTAATGCCATCCCGGAAGATCATGACGAAGATTCATCTGACGATTCCGAAGCATAAAAAATATTTAAGAGAGATAAGGACAGATGAGTATAGTTTGGGAGTTCTCCCACTAAAAAGTCTGCCCTTTTCTTTTCGTCAGGTAGATCCTGCTACGTATCATGAAACGGATGAAGATCCATTTCTTGAAGTAGATGAGACTACACTCCAGGAAATTAAACTGACTTGCTATACCTTTGCTCGGGATAAGCTTCTGGATTATCTCGCAAGCAGTGAAAAAACACGGTATGATTGTACTGATTTTCTGAAACGTTACCAGATACCTGAGGCTCAGATTCAAGATTTACTAACCTGGGCTGAAGAAAAAAAATACCTGTCAGATGAACGCTATACAGAAATGTTTATCGAAGAAAATATACTTTCCTGTAAAAGCCCTGAGGAGATTCGCTTTAAACTCAAGCAAAAACGGATTGACGCAAGCCTGATCAATGAAAAACTCTGCGAACGATATACTCATGAAAGCAAAATGGAGATACTTGAACAACTGATTGACAAACTGGTCAGATCAAATATACAGACAGGAAAAACAAAATGTTATGAGAAGTGTGCCACAGCTTTATATCGTAAAGGCTTTCGTTATGAAGAATTCAAAGCGTTGTTAAATCAGAAAATCCATAATTCACTTGACGAATAGTGTTTTTTGTATAAGTGTCATTTAAAATGATAGAGTGGAAAACGTAACGCAAGCTACCAGCTTGCGAAATAGTTGTAACGCAAGCTACCAGCTTGTGAAAATGTTGTAACGCAAGCTACCAGCTTGCGAAATAGTTGTAACGCAAGCTACCAGCTTGTGAAAATGTTGTAACGCAAGCTACCAGCTTGTGAAAATGTTGTAACGCAAGCTACCAGCTTGTGAAATAGTT
>JAGOCT010000459.1 GCA_017998585.1 Candidatus Cloacimonadota bacterium
GTGTTGTCTTTTATGTCAATAAACTGGTCTAATTTACGGTTGCTGACATTCACTACCGCATCTTTCAGCATAATCAGTGGGTTGACAATATGTTTTTGACTAAATCGAACTCCCCAAAACAAGGAATATAACATGGTGAGTATAACAGATAATGAAATACATAAAAGCAAAATCCATAACTCTGAAAAAATAGATATAAATACCGTTTCGGTTACGATTGCCCAGTTCAGATAATCAAGTGGTTTTGTAAGACTTAAGGCGAATTGGCTGGAAATGCCTTTTCCGAAACTTAATCCAAAATAGAGATTATTATAGTTTTGAATCGTTTTCAAGGATTTTAAATGTTTAGTAGAGGAATCAAATTTCATTTCCTGATCGGAGATAATTTTTAAGTCATCATTGATTATGTAAATCTGAATATTTGTTTGATCGGAGACCAATTTTGTGAATTGCATGAACTGGTTAATGTCAATTTGTGCTTTCAAAATGCCGGTGATTACTCCATTTTCATCTTCAACGCTATTGAAAATCAGGATTTTATAAAGATGATTTTTGTCTTTGGAAATCGCATAATTGAATGCCTGTAACTCATCGACTATCTTTAGTGGCAGTTTAGGCTGATAGATATTGGATTTTGTTTCTTTATTATTGTAAGTGTAAAGATGCTCACCATCGGGTTTATAAAAACTGATTTCTTCAAACTGTTTTGAATATTTCAGAATTTGAAGCAACTGAAGCTTGATTTCACTTTCATTTGAAAACTGATTATGATTATTTTCTGAAAAGATTCTTAATTCTTTTAAACTGTTTTCAATTTGTCTGGTAAATTCGTTTCTGACGTGACTATTGATTTCTTGATGTGCTTTCGTCATGTGATAGATTTTGATGTTATAGAAGAAAATGAGTAAAACAAACGACAATATTAAAATGGGTACTAAACTCACTGTATAGAGTAATTTTGTGATTTTCTCACTAATACCCTGTTGTTGGGTAAATCTTCTGATAAATTTCAAACGGTTCATTTGTTTTTATTGAATGCTTGTGTTCTTTGAATATGCTGCTTTGATTGATTTAATCAATGAATTTGCTATCTTCTTTTAGACCAGTCAGGGAAGGGCAGAATCATTTCAGTCTTTGCCATTTCTTTTGGCCAGACAACATAAGGCTTTTCATTTTGAATCTGAACAATAATTCCTTTTCCCAGAATGTTTTGTCCGTTACGGTCAAACTGAATACCCTCCCAGGGCATGATTAACTGCTCTTTGGGTATCTTAACAGACATGGTACTTTTCTTAATGTCATAAGGGGAAATGGATTGAGAATGATTTAAAATAGAAGCAAGAATAAAGATACCTGTAAATGCTCTGGCAGAATTGCCTGTCATATCCTGTTGATACCTGACCCGATAAAGATCATTGATTCGTTTACTGAGCATATTGCTTTGGTTAATGTCTTTAGCCCAGGTTTCTCTGCTGAAAATAAAATTACTGTCTGTGCCTAATGAATCAACAAAAGAGGGACTGGAAAATCCTGCATTCATTGCCAGAATAGCATAAGGATTTATGTTATATTTTTTATAGGCTTTCATCCATTGGATGGCATCCTGATCATAAGAGGCATGCATGATGATAGCAGGCATTGCATCCTGAATCCGTTTAATGTGGTTTTCTGTATAGAGTTTTGTAAAATCATAACTGATTTCATCTACAATTTTGTAATTATTTCTTAAGGCAATTCGCATTTCTGCCTGTGCAACGTTAGTTCCCCATATAGAATTTTCATATACAACGACAATACGCTTGGGGATGGGGTGAGATTTTTCAAGTTCATTTAAAAAATCGAAGAAGTTCGTACTAAATATTTCATCATCGGGTGTTGTCCTGTAAAAATGGCGCAATCCTCTTCTGGTTAGAATTGGTGCGGTTGATGTAAATGTAAAGAAGGGAATGTCATACATCTCTGCACGTTCACTGGCCAGAGCTGTCGCATTGCTGAAATAACAACCAACCAGAAGAGATACTTGATCTTCTTTTACCAGCTGATCTACCAGATCACTGACTTTTTCTCTGTTATTACCGTAATCTTTGTAAATGAGTTTAATCTTTTTAAATCTGAAGTTTGGAAGTCCTTCTGTTTCTGCAAAATCCATCGGTAAATCGTATTTATAATTCACAATATCTACTGCCAGGTCAAGGGCTTGTTGAATATCTTTGGATACTTTATAGTTATCACCGCTAAGTGGAAGAATTACGCCAATTTTTATAATATTCTTATCAGAATTTTGGGAAAAAGAACACGAATTCATAAGAATCACAAGGCTTGTAAAAAAAATGAGTGTTTTTATCCTTCGCATACAATCTCCTTTGTCTTATTGTTTGTCAAACTGTATCATTTCCACATTCTCTGCATATTGTTTATAAACGATACGGTCAAAATTTGAGAATTTATTGAGTTTTTTTACGATATTATCAACACTCTCGATGACTTTTTGTAAATATTTGTCATTTTCAAGCTCAGGGTTTCTGATTTTAA
>JAGOCT010000460.1 GCA_017998585.1 Candidatus Cloacimonadota bacterium
ACTGCCTTGTCCTCTTCTCCATTTGATAGATATTTAAAAACTTCATCAACTTTCTGATCAATCGCTTTAATATCTTTGTAATCCAGACGTCCGATTGTTTTAACCATAATTGAGTTCCCCTGAGTTGATTGATTGTTTCAATGCCCCATGACTGTATTTGTTCATGATTCTCATTGCTTTTTACCATAATATATTTTTATATCTGTACGTCAATATTTTTTTAACTTTTTTTTAAAACCATTATGTTTCTTTGAAATTGTTTCTAATACCATAAGTTAGCTAATACTTATTTTCGAACATTTCTCTTTCTTCATCAATTTTAAATCTGACTGTATGCTCTAATTCGTATTTTTTTACAGCATAATATGAATTAAAAAGTAATTCTCCCATTACTTCTCTAAAATAAATATTATGATAATACTGATACAGAGCCACATCAAAATCCTCTGGTAAAGCGCTTATTTTTTTTTGTTTAAGAACACTTCCTGATAAATGACCCGGATCGCAATCCATTGCATCTGAAAGAATTAATTGATGCTCAATTCCATATAACATCACTGAAATAATCATTCCTAATACCAGATAAGGATTTGCCGTCCCATCACTTGTTTTAAGCTCAAAATGCGAAATTTCCTGTGAATTAGGCTTACTGATAACACGAACTGCTGCTTCCCTATTGTCAAATCCCCAACAGTTAAATGCACCGCTCCAGAAATGAGGTTTGATACGTTTAAATGAGTTTGTACCTGGGGTGCTAATGGCCATTAAAGCCGGTAAATGATGCAAAATACCGGCAATTGCATATTTTGCGAGCTGACTGTCTGCGTTTTGAGAATTGAACGATTCAAAGATATTTTTTCCGTCTTTTTCAATACTAAGATGAATATGACAACCACTTCCAGCAAGATCTGCAAAAGGTTTTGCCATAAAATTGGCAATCATTCCATTTTGTATTGCATTTGCGTGTACTGTATTTCTGAAATGAATCTGATTATCGGCAGCTTCAAGTGCTTCTCTGTGTTCTATTGAAAATTCATGCTGACCAGATCCTGATTCTGGATAGTAACGAAGTACTTTTAAGCCCTGTTGATCGAGCTGATCACTTATTTTATTAATTATATTTTCGTTCTGCTCATAGGCATTAAACATAGCAAACAAAGTATTATCTTCTGTCAGCACACGACCTTTATCATCTTTTTTATAGAGATAAAATTCATTTTCAAATGAAGCTTTAATTATTAGCCCAGATTTTTTTGCTTCGGCAATCATTCGTTTCAAAAATGACCGTGGGCAATGTTCCCAGGCTTTCTCATTTTGATATAAATCACAAATGACTGACGCATGTGACTGAGAATATGGCAGGATTTTTAAGGTTGACCAGTCTGGTTTTAGAAATATTTCTCCTACTGGTGACAAACCACTTCCATTTACCACGATATCTTGAATTGCAGGAACTGACTGTTGGGCAGCACTAATACTGACAGGATATTCAATATTTTCTTTCAGTATATTTTTATGTATTGCTTTCGCTCTGATGATGTTAGCATTATCACACCATATACAGCGGATAAAGCGTATATGATGATCTTCAATTTTATTCAGGATCATATTCATAAAGTCTCCTTTCTGCATTGTCCGGCTCCTCAGGAGCGTTGGCTGGGATATTGCCTAACCATACGAATAAATCTGTGGGCTACTCAAATCACACCCTTTCAGGGTGATTTATCAAAAGTTTTCCTGATTAATCGGGAATATATTATTAACACTTTCACTTCACTTATGAATAGTATAACTCGATTTTAAAAGAAAGCAAATTATTTTTTATACATCATATAAAGGGGTCGCATGATATTGAGAAGCAACAGATAACTTGGTTTCTACCTGAATCTCTGTTAAAAAGTTAATCATGGTATTAAAGGCAATTTTTGGACAATTATTTATCTCACTTAAATGCGCCAGAACTATCCTCTCTAATCTCTCTGAAATGATCTGTGAAATGACACCGACTGCCTGTTCATTTGATAAATGACCCACATTACTTTTGATTCGTTGCTTTAAATGCCATTCGTAAGGACCTTCCATCAGCATTTTCATATCATGATTACTTTCGAGGATGACGGTTGTGGCCTGTTTTAATTTATTGATTAAAATCTGAGGCGCATATCCTAAATCCGTTGCGATTGCCAGTTTTTTCTCTTCATTTTCGGCATTATAAAGCAGGAAATTACAGCTGTCAATCGCATCATGAGAAGATGTAAAAGGGTTTATTACCAGATTTTTAATTTGAAAACTTTCCCCAACTATAAATAAATATGGGGATACAGGCAGTTTCCCTAATTTATGTAATGATCGGTCTAATGTTCCTGCACTGATAAATATGGGCGCTTTTGTTTTTCTGGATAACACACCTGCTCCACCCACATGATCGCTATGCTCATGACTGATAATGATGCCATCAAGTTCAGATAAATCTATTTGAAGATCCTGTGTTAATTCATTTGCTTTTTTATAGGTTATACC
>JAGOCT010000461.1 GCA_017998585.1 Candidatus Cloacimonadota bacterium
TTCGATAAGTTTGTGTAGTTTCATTCTGAGTTCAGGTATTGATAAAACGTTACTTTCATTTTGATGATACAGTGTGTTAACCTTATCAATATCTGAAAGCACCTGATTCAACTCTTTTTCCAAAAGATCAATCTCTCTGGAAGTTAACATGGAATTGCTTTTTTTGATGTTGTCTTCCAATGAAATAAGCGTTTTTACGAGATCAGTTGCATCAATATTCATGGCAACCCCTTTTAATGTATGTATCATTCTGGCGAGAGTTGCCTGGTCATTTGTTTCTTTTAATTGTTGGATAAAATGATGTTCTTTAATCGCAAAACTTTGTAGTATAGAGAGCAGTAAATCCATATTTCCTTCTAAGCGAATCAGGGCTTCACTGACATTAATGGAAGGGATAAGTGCCTGGAGTGATTGTGCAGAGTCTGGTTTATCTGCTTGAAGCGGAGGAGAATCTTTTTCAAATGGATTTATTAAGCCAGGTTCTCTTTTAAGCCATGAACTGACAGATTTTAGGAGTGCTTTTGCAGAAATTGGTTTTGAAAGATAATCATTCATACCAATTTTCATTACTTCAGGTTTCATTTCGCTTGAGACATCGGCTGAAAGAGCAATGATAGGTAAATCTTTAGGAATAGAAGCGTCTCCTCTGATTTTTTTTGTGGCATCTATTCCATCTAAAACAGGCATTTGCAAATCCATCAGTATCAAATCATAATGATTTGTTTTGGCTTTTTGATAAGCGATCTCACCATTTTCAGCCACATCTATCTGGTAATGATCTATTTCAAGGATTTCACTGACAATCTGTCTGTTGATTTCATTGTCTTCTGCCAGGAGTATATGGTATTTCTTTTCATATACAGGAGCCTGATAATCGGTAGAATGATAAGACTTGATACACATATCCACATTTGTACCGGTTAAAACATTCATTAGTGTGCTAAACAGATGGGAGGGCTTCACTGGTTTGTTTAAAATGGTATGTATTCCATATTCTTCAGCTTCGTGTTTTACTTCTTCACAACCAAATGCCGTTATCAGAATGACGGAAGGCAAATGATCTGTTTGAATCTCTTTTATTTTCTTCCATGTTTCAACTCCTGACATACCTTCGAGTTTCCAGTCCAGTAATATGACATCTGGTTTTTCTGAAATGTTTTCTATTGCTTTTTCACCTGATTCAAAGAGACTCACTTGCATGCCATAGCTTTGCAGATATTCCTGTAAAACCATTCTTGCTGAAGCATTGTCATCTACAATCATTGCTTTTTTCCCTTTTAAACCGCTCAGAACCAGTGAATCAAGTGTGCTGATATGATGCTTTGCATAACTCAATCGAACCTGTACAATAAAACAACTGCCTTTACCATATTCACTTTTTGCGCTAATACTGCCATGCATTGATTCTGCCAGTTTTTTAGAAATAGCCAGGCCGAGGCCTGTCCCTCCATATCTTCGGGTAGTGGATGAATCCGCCTGAGTAAATGGTGAAAAAAGAGAATCAATCTGGTTCTGTGTCATACCAATTCCTGTATCAGAAATCCGAAATTCTAAAACCGTATCATTGATATTTTTTTCAAGACATTTGACAGAGAGTTTTATTTCTCCTTTTTCAGTGAATTTGACTGCATTACTGGTTAGATTTATCAGGATCTCTCCTAATCTCAGTGCATCTCCTCGTAGTTCATTGGGAACATCCATTCCCTTTTCTATGATGAACTCAACTCCTTTTTCAAATGCTTTTCTGCCGGCAAGAATATTTACATCATCCAGAATGTTGTCCAGAATAAAATCATCAATATCCAACACCAGTTTGCCTGCTTCTATCTTGGAAAAGTCCAGAATATCATTTAAGATACCCAATAGATGTTTACTGGCGGACTCCATTTTAGTGAGATAGTCATACTGCTTTTCGTTGACATTAGTTCTGAGTAAGAGATCATTTAAACCAATAATAGCATTCATAGGGGTTCTGATTTCATGACTCATACTTGCTAAGAATTCAGATTTTGCTTTATTAGCTGATTCCGCCTGTTCCTTTAGCTGAATCAATTGTTTTTCTGCTTCAATTTCTTCCATTGCATTGGCAATAATTTGAGCAAGTACTTTTAATCCGTTTATCTGAGAATCATTCCAGTGACTGTTAATGGTATTAAATGTAAGACTGATAAATCCATATACTTTTCTGTCCGTATAGAACGGTACTATCATTAAAGACTGGGTATCTGTTTCCATAACGCGATTCAGTTCTTTTACGATTCCAGGATACTTTTTAATAGCTTCATCTGTACATATAATCTGTTTTTGCTTTAAAACTATTTCTTTAAACTCGGTCATCAAAGGATAAGTCTCTGATAAAATATCTCTGTGAAACCCTGAATCAGTGGCTTGAAACCATTGATAATGAGTGATAATGAAACTGTAGTCTTCTGCCAGAATATATAAACCGACTTTTTCCATTTTAAAAAACTGACCCATTGATGAAATGGTTTTATGAATGATTTCATCTATGT
>JAGOCT010000462.1 GCA_017998585.1 Candidatus Cloacimonadota bacterium
TGAAATCTTTGGCACCGGAAGATTTTTCATCAAAGAATAAATGTCCTTTTTCTTTATTGGCAGTGTTATCATAGCCGGTTAAATGAAGTTCATTTACCTTCTCTTTAATGGTGTCTGCGATTAGATCTAAATCATCAAGATAACCCGAGATTACATTATCTCTCAGATCAATCAGACTCACCAGCTCTCCATTATTAAGGCCATTGATAAAATCTCCGTTATTATCCCAAAGTAAATTGTGTACACCCACGCCATTTGTTGTAACATCTTCAAAACCGATTTTTCTTGCTGAAGCGCCATCAACAATCACATCAGTTCCAAAGTAAATTGCCTTTTGACCGTAATCTTTATTTTTAACAACAACATTGCCATACTTTGACAATTCATCAATCAACAAATCATATTTATCAAGCAAATCATTGGGTACAGAAGCCTGACCCTCAGTAAAACTGATATCCTGTGACAAGTCAGCCAGTTGCTGTGCAATTTCATTTACCCGATTGACACTGCTGATTAACTCATCATCTACTGATTTGATATAACTTGCCAGATTATCATACAGAGAATTAAATCCGGTCGTCATTTGTTCAGCATTATTCAGCAAATCCATACGGTAAGTTTCACTACCCGGGCTGCTTGCAAGCGAATCCCAGGAAGAGAAAAATTGATTGATCTTATTACTTAATCCATAATCTGAAGGTTCATTAAGAGTGGTTTCCAGTTTTTCAAGGATACCAGACCTTTTATCCCAATAGCCAAGACCAGTCATACTCTCTCTGTAGTTAGTATCGAGCATCTCATCTCTCATTCGCTCAATACTTTGTATATAAACACCTGTGCCAATACTGGCATAAGCCAGCTCAAGAGGCATTCCGCTTTCCTGAATGACTCTTTGTCTGGAATAACCTTCCGTGTTAACATTTGAAATATTGTTAGAGGTTGTCTCTATTTGTTTTTCAGTAACCTGTAGTGCCCTCTTTCCTACTGCTATAAGCTGGAACATGACTCACCTCTATCTTGACAAACTGTTATCTTGTTAAACAACTCCGGCATATTAGCAAATCCTTTGAGGATAATCCTCTGAATATTAAGGTTACCCTGTCGCACGCTGATATCCCCTTCCTTTTTGAGATGTTGAATCTCACGTTCAATCGGGTCTTTGTAAACCAGGTTAAACGAGAAATCAAAACATCCTGGCAATGAAGGGGAGGTTGACACTTCATTCATCAGTATCACTTTTTTCTTTTGCAACAGAATATCAAACATTTTTACACCTGTTTATTCAAAAGGATTGAGTTATGTTTAGCGGGAATCATTCCAACACGACTATATACCCTGTCTTTATCAATCATATCAGCAATCATTTCCAGATTATCTCCTACTAATTCAAGACCTGTTTTGATCAGTTCTTTATTATCAGCAGATAATTTGTTAATCTTTTTAAGTGTATTTGAAAAAGTCTTGAAAAACAATACTGCCTGTTCTTTCAGTTCTTCTTCATCAATCACTTCACAAATGGTTTTCAGGCTGTTTTGATCAATGGTCTTGTTTTTAAGAATAAAGATAGACTCCATTAAATCCTGACGGACGTTGGTACTTTTGTGTGCTCTGCTGATTAAGAGAGCAATTTGTTGACTCACTTTTTGAAACTTTTTAATGTTCCATTCAATCAGTGCAATTTTTTGATCTTCGAGACAAAGAGAGACTTCCTGATAAGAGGCGATTTCATCTTCCCATGCCCGAAAGAAATCTTTTACGAGGGCTTCCATAATGATCTCCTTCTTTTTTATAAACTTTTAAAATATCGCATTACATTGCGAACGTAATTTTGAGTTTCTTTAAACGGAGGAATTCCGTCATACTTTTGAACGTTTCCAGGTCCGGCGTTATATGCTGCCAAAGCAAGCTCTTTTGATTTGAAGGTATCCAGTTGCTGTTTAAGATATTTTGCACCAGCCATAATATTTTCTTCCGGATTATAAGGATTTTTAACCCCTAAATCTCTGGCTGTACCATCCATTAACTGCATCAGACCTTTTGCACCTACCGGAGAAGTTGCTTTAGCATTACCATAACTTTCCTGTGCGATAACGGCTTTAATCAGATTCTTATCCAGATTATATGTATTCGCCGCTTTTTCTATAATGGGTTCATACTGAGTCAATCTGTCCATCAGTGTCTTTGGTGCTTCAACAACCTGTGGCTGTCTGACAGTTCTTGGGCTGACAGCTGAAATATTTTCCTGTACAATTGGATCCTGATTGATAACAACTTCTTTTTGAAGGATAGGTTTTGACCCTGATTTAGGCATTGAAGAATAGTCATTTTTTAACTGTCTGACAATCATATCAGATAATCCGAGAGACTGATTTTTACTCATCATGGAAGTAATGTTATCCATATACATATCCTGGTAAAAATCAGCACCGGCTTCTGAACCAAAAAAACCACCAGATTCCAATGAATCGGTCATTTCTTTGAACATCATTTTGAACATCATTTTTTCAAATTC
>JAGOCT010000463.1 GCA_017998585.1 Candidatus Cloacimonadota bacterium
TACCTACATCATGTGTCTCATTGCCTGAATTACTGTCATACCATCCGACTGCGTCGAGATTGTTTGATGCCGAATAGGTATAGCCTTTAGATAGGTTCCCGCCTCTTGCTGCAAATTCCCATTCTGCTTCGGTAGGAAGTCGGTATCCATTAGCCTGCCAGTTACAGCTAACACTTGTGCCATTGATGGTATAGGCCGGAGTCAGACCTTCTTTCTGGCTAAGTTTATTGCAAAATTCTATGGTTTGATACCAGGTGATTTGTTCAACAGGCCTATTATCCCCTTTGAAAGAGGAAGGATTATACCCCATCACTGCTTCCCATTCTGCCTGAGTAACTTCGTATTTACCGATGTAGAAGGATGATACTGTCACTGAATGAACCGGTTTTTCATCTGAATCGCCATTGGTTGAGCCCATCTTAAATGTCCCGCCTTTAACCAGTACCTCATCTATAGTCACAATAATTTTTACAGCACCAAACAAACTACAATAGCTAATAAAGATTAGCAAAGCAAGGGATTTTAAAATAAATAGAGTTTTCATAAATTCCTCCATATATAGAAAGAAGTTGCCTGTACATTTTCAGGCAACTTCCTCATAAAACATTTTGTGGTTATACCGATAGTTAAATAGAAAATAATTTAGAATCAAGGAGTATAAGTAGGTACTAAAAGGCCGCTATTTTGTTTAATTGGTATTGTTATTTTCTGATCAGGTTTTACATAACCTTTAAAGCCAATGCGATTATTCACATAAATTGTCATCTTTACTTCTCTAGTAAAGGATTTTAAAACCAAGACAGCTTCGCCTTTCTTGTCTGTCCATTCCTTCACATCGTGATCCCAGTCTGTTTCAATCTTTAAATTTTTAACCGTATCACCATTCTCCAGAACTGTCTTTACATAGAGTTTGCCATCAGAAGCCAAAGCTATACTTACTAAAAGTAATAGCATCATTAGTAAAACTAATCTTTTCATATTATATACCCCTTTCTTATTGATGAGTGATCATATAACACTCATTATACATAATAATATTTTTAAACTGCTTGTCAATAAAAATTTTTCAAATAATTAAAAATCCTCAGAAACGGCCTTATCCAGGTATAGAAGTAAATTCTTTTCGTGTTTCAGTGGTCGTAGACTCCCCCCAATTCATCCTGAAATTGGACATCTTGATCATCTTTTCTTCGCTCCATTCGGAGGGTTGCCATGCACGCACATAAATCTTGGGTTCTTTCTCCGAAAAATCTACCAGCAGAAAGAGATAGCCTTCATCTGAATAGACAGAAGAATGATAATTTTGTCGCATACTGATACCAAAACTGTTGGGCTTGTTGTTTTGTTTATTCACCTTCAGGCTATTATAACCCAGAGAAATATCCGAAGTACCGGCAAAAGACCTGCTCAGGTTTTCAAGGTACTGAGATTTGGTATATTTCAGATATTGGATATCCGGCTGTTTATCAAACTGAGTAAAGTTGATTTCCTTATTGGATGGTATCTTTTTTAACATTCTGCCCACAATGATGACTGCATCGTCCGAAAAGAGGGTCTCAATCGTTTCCATATCACGGCACAGATAGGCCGTTCTGTATTTTTCCAAAAACTTAATCATCACCTGATTGCATTTCCATTCTTCTTCAGAGGAACTGCTTTTCTGATATTCCTGATAGAGTCCGTCAAACAATGCCAGAGAAATATCGGAAAATTCACCCTTTTCATCAAAATTCAGTACCAGATAATCGGTACTTTGTTTATGCAGGGTTGGATAGGTCAGACTCACCGGTACAGGTCTCACTTCCCAGCCATCAAAAGTCTTATTGATATCATAAGCCCCTTTGTTTTTTTGAACTCTCAACCGGTTATACTTCATCAGATTGCTGATGGTCTTTTTCAGATATTCATCTTTTTCAAATGCCTTGTTGATTTCTGTTACACTGTTTAGATTGAGTAATTTAATGACTCTTTCTGTCTCGGAATGAATCTTCTGAGCGACTTCTGGCGGGCATTTTCCACTGTTCAAAGTGACTGGAGCCTGTTCTTTCTGAGCCTCTTTCATGACTTCTTTAGTCAGGGGAACTGTTACTTTATTTCTGAATTCCGGTTTTGAAACAATATCCCACAAATCAGCAACCGCTTTAAACTCCTTACGGCAATCATAATACTCATAGTCGGTAGCAAAGTCCAGTTTGTTCATCTTCACAGCAGAGCCTATCAGAGATAACACGGCTTTACCGTCTTTTGCCTCCACAAGAATCTGATTTGCTCCATCCCAGAAGGTAAAACGACTGGAAACTACCGGCTTTTTCTGATAGCTTACCTGAAAAACCAGGTCTTTTTGTTTATCGGAGACCTGCTCCGAGCTGATGACTTTGTAATCGATATTCTGCAACAAGTTCTGAATGCGGGCTGGTACGAGCGTATGATAAGCCAGCCCCTTATATTCGACCCGTTCATCCGGCAGAGAATTCATCAGAACCGTAATAAAGTAGTAGTACTTCAGTGCAT
>JAGOCT010000464.1 GCA_017998585.1 Candidatus Cloacimonadota bacterium
CATCTTCCTGGATGAGACCTTATCTTTTTTAGATATTAATCACCAGATAGAAATTATGCAATTGCTTCAGGAAATCCATTTAAAACAAAATAAAAGCATTGTAATAGTATCCCATAATATCAATCTTTCTATAGAATACAGTGATAAACTCATCATTTTAAAGAATGGAGAAATCCTGGCTCAAGGGAATGCATCAGATATCATATCTAGAGAAATCATTCAGAAAACCTTTAATCTTGATATTCATATTATTAATAATCCTATTACAAACAAACCCAACCTATTATACAGTAACAGCAGGAGTTTATGAAAAAAGAGTTATTATGCCTTTTTTATATGATTATGACATTTATGCTTTCAGCTGCTTCTATTAGAATGCAGGTTGTTAATTCTCAAAATATTGGTATCTCTGATGTAATTATAACTGATGGGCATTATATTGTCATGAGTGATAGTCTTGGCTATTTTTATATCAATCAACAACAAACTTCCACAGAATATCAGATTTCAAAAATGGGTTTCAAAGGAGTCACTGCTACATACAAAGAAATGCTCAAAAATAAAAAAATAATACTCAAACAACATAAATATCAGATGAAAGCAATTAATGTGATTGCTAAAGAAGAAGAAATTTCTCAGCAGATCCGCTCTGGAGAAATAATTAAAATTGACAATGTTAACCATAAAAATCTCAACAGCATGGCTGACTGGTTAAATAATCAACAAGGTCTACAGGTAAAAGGATTGGATTTAGATGGAGAAAAAAAGACCCTTAGCATTGGGGGACACTCATCCAGACATACCATTGTTATGTTGGATGGTATTATCCTCAATCCTACAGGTCAAGACGTCGATCTTTCATTGATTAATAACGACAGAATCGAATCCATTGAAATCATAAAAAATAATGCAGGAATTGAATCTGGTGCAGGCGGTATTGCAGGAATTATCAAAATTCGAAGCAAAAAATTTAATGAACAAAATAAAATATCCATCAGCAGTTCTACAGGGTCATTTGATTCATCAAAATATACATTCAATTTGATTTCAGGAATAAAGAAGTCTAAACTGAACTTAAGCTACTCTATTCAGAAAACAGACAATGATTTCACTTTCTATAATCGGCAGTTAAAAAAAGAAGATATTAGAAAAAACAATCACAAAGAACAGCAACAATTAAGTTTGGGATCTCAGATACATTTAACTAATCTGATGGTTGATTATCAGTTTAACTATTTGAATTATAACAATAATTTGCCTGGTACTTATAATTATGAACAAGCTTTTGCGGGAAGTTATATCAAAGGTTATTCTGTAAAAAACAGCGTCAATCTTAAAAGTAATTTCTTTGATTCATCACAGGAATGGCTTGTCTATTCAAATACTGATAGAAATAATTATAAAAATCTAAAAACAAGTATTCCGCTCTATCATGCAGATACAAGGAATTTTCAACGGATCAATGGAGCTAAAGCTTCTTTTTTGATATCATTTCCAATTATCGATTTACGGCATGGCATTGAATTTAAAAACGAATGTTTTGAATCAAAAGATAAACTAAAACCCAGCGCAGGAATTCCCTTGCTTTCCAGAGAGACATATGCAGCATATATAAGTTTTTCCAAAGAAATTGAGTATCAACTCTTTGACTTTAGAAGCCAGGCATCTACCAGAATGGATTACAATAAAGAATTTAAAACAAATCTATCATGGCGCTTAGAACAAAACATCAAATATCATACATTTGTTTCAACTGAATTCTATATCAATTATGGTACTTCCTTTTCACTGCCTTCATTTTATGACCTTTACTGGAAAGGAGATTCACAGACGACAGGCAATCCTGATCTTAAACCAGAGACATCTGCAGGATACAGAACTGGTATCAGACTTGGAGAGAATCCTTCCTTTGAACAGTCCTACTGGAAAAACAATACAAAAGACCTGATTTACTGGTTCAGATCTTTAAAAGCATGGAAACCTGGCAATATTACAGATGCAGAAATACAAAACTTCGAATCTCTTTTTAAATACAAGTTTTTTAAACTAAATACAATTTCTCTCTCTTACAATCGCACGATAGCTAAAGACAAATCAAAAAATCCTGATGGATCAAATGCTGATTTCTATAACAAAGATTTAATTTACACACCCACTTACCAATGGAAAGCTTCTTACCTTCTTAATAGTAAGTATTTCACTCAAACTATTGAATATCAGGCAACAGGAAAACAGTTTTCGACCAGAGATCAGTTAAAAAAGCCATTATCAGCTTATGAAAAATGGGATAGTCATACCTCTTTAACATGGTTTACTTATGGGTTTGATTTCAATCTTATCTCTTCATTTTACAATATACTTAATGAATCTTATGAAATTTATGACTATATCCCTGAACCAGGTTTTCACTGGCAAATTATGTTAAAAATTGGAAGAAATATATAAAAATCGGAGGAAAAATGAAAAAAAAAATCATGGTATGGATGTTCTGTTTAATCTTTATTGG
>JAGOCT010000465.1 GCA_017998585.1 Candidatus Cloacimonadota bacterium
CCACTGGTACGTTAGGGATATCATAAGCAAGTTCTTCAGCACCATTTTTTGTGTTACGAACAAGTACTTCTTGAACTTCAATATAAATCGAAGTCAATATATCTTCACGAGCGACTTTTTCACTAAGAATAATCGCATCTTCGTAATTATATCCATACCATGGCATAAATGCAACCAGCATGTTTCTGCCGAGTGCCAGACGATCGTCATCAATACATGGACCATCTGTCAGGATATCGCCAGCTTTTACTTTTTGACCGATTTGTACAATTGGTCTCTGATTAAAACAAGTATCCTGATTAGAACGTAAGAATTTCTTCAGATAAATTCTGTTTTCATTTCTTAAATCAATATGGTCTTCAGAACTGCCTTCTCTTCTGATATCTATGTAAGAAGAAGTAATATGTTCAACAGTTCCATCATAAGGAGCAAGGACGCAAGCGCCTGAGTCTTTTGCGACCACTTTTTCCAAACCGGTTCCAACGACAGGAGCCTGTGGATTTAAAAGTGGTACAGCCTGACGTTGCATGTTAGAGCCCATCAGCGCGCGGTTACCGTCATCATGTTCCAGGAAAGGAATGAGAGCAGCAGATACCGAGACGACCTGTTGAGGAGAGACGTCCATATATTGAATATCAGTATTCTTAGCCTGAATGAACTCATCTTTCAGACGGGCAAGCACATATTCATCCATAATCATATTATTTTCATCAATACGGGCAGTCGCCTGACCAATGATGTATTTATCTTCATCAGCCGGATTCAGATAATGGACCTGATTGGTTACTTTGCCATTATCTACCTTGATGTAAGGAGTTTCCAGGAAACCAAACTGATTGATTTTGGAATATAATGAAGGTGATACGATCAAACCAATATTCGCACCTTCAGGGGTTTCTATCGGACAGATACGTCCATAATGAGAAAAGTGAACGTCACGTACTTCAAATCCGGCTCTCTCACGGGTTAAACCGCCAGGACCCAGAGCTGAAAAAGCACGTTTATGTTTAATCGCAGAAAGCGGATTGGTTTGTTCCATGAACTGGGATAACTGACCTGTTAAGAAGAAAGCATTGACTACGCTGATCAACGCATTACAGTTAATCAAATCATGTACACTTGGTTCTTCCTGATGATTTGTCAGATTCATACGTTCAGAAGCAATACGTGCGACACGGGCAAGTCCGGTAATATATTGTTCTTCAAGTAATTCACCAACGGTTCTGACTCTTCTGTTTTCAAGATGGTCGATATCATCAACGTTTTCTTCACCGGCAAAGATATTAATTAAAGTATTGATGAGGGCATGAATATCTGCTTCAGTCAGAATACTGATTGAATGATCAACTTCAATACCCAGACGCTGGTTGAGTTTATAACGTCCAACCTCACCAAGACTGTAGCGTTTTTCATCGAAGATTAGTTTTTGGAAGTGCAATAAAGCACCTTCATCTGTCACATCTTCATTAGGACGCATAATACTGTAGATTTTTCTGGCAGCGTCAATCTGGTTACTGGTAGCATCTTTAGCCAGTGTATTTTCGATAATTTTTCTCCATGGATCATTTGGAATTGGAATCACATTGATTTTATTTATTTTTGCATCCAGGAATTCATTAACCAGTTCAGCAGTGATTTCATAACCTGCTTCGGCAAGGATATTTCCGTTTTTGGGATCAATGATATCGTCATAAAGGTAACGGCCTTTAGCTTCAGCAGTTTCTATACTTTCAGATTTATAAAATTTATTTCTAATCTGTGAATTATCAGATAAGCCCAAACATCTTAGTAAGACAGATACAGGGAATTTTCTTTTTTTATCTATATAGACATACATGGTTTCATGAGTATCAATAGAGAACTCTAACCAAGAGCCTTTGAAAGGTATAATTTTAGCGGAATAGGTTGCTTTACCGGCAGGTGGTCTTTCTTCAGTAAAGAAAACACCAGGAGAACGGTGTAGCTGCGAAATGATAACACGTTCAGCACCATTGATAATAAAAGTACCCTGAGGTGTAATTAAAGGGATATTTCCTAAATAAACTTCCTGCTCAATAATGTCTTTTTCATGTTTTTCTTTCGTTTGTTTAAAAACTTCCTCGTCATAGCAAACAAGTCTCATCTTTGCTTTAACGGGAGCTTCATAAGATAAATTTCTTTCCACGCATTCATCAGTATCAAATTTTTCTTTAAGAATCATGTATTCGATGAATTCCAACCGATACAAACCTTTTGCATCGCTGATGGGGAATGTTTGTTCAAAAACGGCCTGCATACCAGATTTTTTACGTTCAGCTGGATACACGGTCGCTTGTAAAAATTCATTATAAGAGTCAATCTGAGCGGCAATTAAGTTAGGCACTTCCACTTTTGGAATACCTAATTGCTCAAATTTCTTCGTAATGCGGGAATAACTTTTGATATTTTTCAAAAGCATCTCCTTTTCAGCAAAATAAAATAGGTTAAAAATTTTGGGTTATTTTTAGAAGTTAAAAAGACAGAAAA
>JAGOCT010000466.1 GCA_017998585.1 Candidatus Cloacimonadota bacterium
TTTTGATACTGTGTTAAAAAATCTTTTATAATCAAATGATTGAATTCTGCTTTCAGATCAATTGTAAAATGTTCAATCTCTAGTTTCTGACAAACTGTCCTGGCATCATCAATCGCTCTGGAAATGGAGTGTCGTTTAAAAGGCTCTGCAGTATCGTCAAAATGATACATCGTAAATCCGATCACCTGATGTCCCTGTTCTTTTAACAGATAAGCAGCCACTGAACTATCCACTCCCCCGCTCATAGCCACTGCATAAATCATATTATCTCCATTTTTCTCTTTGAGCAAGCTGGTAACTTGCCGTACTTTTTTCTGCAAGCAGGTAGTTTACCGTACGACAAGCATCTTGCTTGTAGCATGTATTTTCTGCAAGCAGGATCCTTGCAGTACGAAATCAATTTCGCAAGCTGGTAGCTTGCGTTACAACGTTTTTTCTGCAAGCAGGATGCTTGCAGTACAGATGATTATTATGCTAAAACCCGCTTAATCTGAGCACCGACAAAGGACAATTTCTCTTCAATTTTATCATAACCTCTGTCAATATGGTAAATACGTGAAATCTTAGTTTGACCTTCTGCTACAAGTCCTGCCAAAACCAGGGCAGCACTGGCTCTCAAGTCTGTTGCCATAACTTCTGCTCCGGATAATTTATGAACACCCGTAATCACAGAAGATCCATTTTTAACTAAAATATTGGCATTCAAACGATTTAACTCAGCGGCATGTAAAAAGCGATCCGGATATATCGTTTCGGTAATATGAGATACACCATCAGCAAGTGACATATATACCATAAACTGAGCCTGTAAATCTGTCGGGAATCCAGGATAGGGTTCTGTCACAACATCAACAGGTTTGATGATTTCAGCTGGCAAAACCATGATTTCATTTTCTGTAATCTTAAAATGACAGCCAGCCTGTTCCATTTTAATAATCAAGGATTTCAAATGTTCTGGATTACAATTAGTTATTTTAACCGGAGATTTGCATATTGCTGCGGCCAGGATAAATGTACCTGCTTCAATTCTGTCAGCAATGACTCTGATCGTTGCAGGCTTGAGTTCTTTCACACCATGAATGCTAAGCGTATTGCTGTCACGTCCTTCAATATTTGCACCCATTAAATTAAGAAAATCAACAAGATGAGAAATCTCTGGTTCAAGGGCTGCATTCTTGATAACAGTGGTTCCTTCTGCCAAAACGGCAGCCATTAGTACGTTGGCAGTTGCACCTACTGATACAAAGGGAAATTCAATCAAAGCACCTTTCAATCCATCAGGACACTCTGCATTGATATTACCATGAGATATTTCAATTTTCGCACCTAATTTTTCAAAAGCCATCAAATGAAGATCCACCGGTCTTGAGCCTATTGCACAACCCCCGGGAAAAGCGACAACTGCCTTTCTAAAGCGTGCAAGAAGCGGACCAAGCACATAAACAGAAGCTCGCATTTTCGAAACCAGCTCGTAAGGAGCTTCAAAATAGCTGCAATCTGAAGCATCAATAGACATCACTTCGTTTTCATAATCAACTCTTGCGCCAATAATTCTGAGTAAATGCGCCATTGTTTTTAAATCTATCAATTTAGGAACATTCTGCAATACAGATTTTCCTGGTGCAAGTAATGCTGCTGCCATTAAAGGTAATACGGCATTTTTCGCTCCATTTACCTTAATTTCACCTTTTAGAGGATAACCTCCGTTTATTAAAAAATTTTCCATTTATAACTCCAACCTGATAAATCGGTCAAATCCACTTAAATCTTTGATAATCTGAACCGTTCTGTAACGGTAATTTTTTGTTACACTGATAATCGTTTCAGCCTGCTTTGCGCCTATTTCCAGATATAATACAGCATTTGGATTCATATAATCAATTGCAGAAGCAATGATTTTAAAAATATGATTAAGCCCATTGTTTTCTGAAACTAAGGCATTCTTAGGTTCAAAAAATAATTCTGGTTCCAACTGCGAATATTCTGCTTCAGTCACATAGGGTGGATTTGAAATAATCAAATCATACTTTCCCTGCACATTTTCAAACAAATCAGACTGAATAAAATGAATCTGAGTCTGATTAAATTCTGCATTTTTCTTTGCAGTCCTTAGTGCTCTGTCAGAAATATCGACTGCTTCCATAGAGATCATTTTTAATTCTTTTTTTAAAGAAATTGCAATTGCACCTGAGCCAGTCCCCATATCCAGACATCTGATTTGACGGATATCCTTTTTTTGGTATTCCCTGATAATGAAATCACACAAAAATTCGGTTTCTGGTCTTGCAATCAAAACACTTTCATCCACCTTAAGTATGGTATTCAAAAAATGAACTTCCTGTAAGATATACTGCAAAGGATATCTTTTGGCTCTTTTTCTGAAAGCCTCATCGATGTTTTTTTGCGTTGCATCAGGAATCAGCTGATTCATATTTAAATATAAAGCTGTTTTGGTCATCTTCATAAAATATGAGACAATTTGTTCAGCTTCATTTCGAGC
>JAGOCT010000027.1 GCA_017998585.1 Candidatus Cloacimonadota bacterium
CCACAATGTCCGGTAATTTTTTTTGTTATACCTGCTTCTTTGCATAACCTGGCAACATTTCGTCTCCATATCTCGTAAGAGGCTAAATTAAAGACTTTATCAGACTTTTTTTTGTTTATTGATTTCTGGTACTCTATAATGTTTAAGGCTTCTTTATGGAGTTTGATTTTCAATTGTTCTTGGGTCTTTTCTTGTAAGAGTTCCAGATAACCATTGACTACAGAACTAAATTTTAGGTTAAATATATCAACAAATCTTAATCCAGTAAAACAAGTAAAAATAAACGCATTTTTATATTCAATGTTCTTGTAATCATATTCTTGAATTAAATTTAATTCATCAATTGTTAGAAATTCTCTTTTTGCTAATTTTTGTTTTATCGAATATGATCGTAAAAAAGGCATATCAGGAATTAACTCGTCTTCTATTGCTTTATACAATACTTGTTTGAATTTCCCTACATAATAGAATGCTGAGTTTTCACAAACCGTTGACATATAGTTAGCAAAGTCAATACAAAATTTTTTATCAATCATTGCAAGGGTTATCAGATCTCCTTTGAAATTCTTTATATGTGTTTTAAGAGACCTAAAAATTTTTGCAGAGTTGTTTTTTCTATACTGGTTGTGTAAAACTTCCAGATAATCAGAAATAAATATTCTCTCAGCATCATTTTTGAAAATTCCGGATCCTGTATCTGCTTTTCGTTCAAACTCTTCTCTATATTCCATAGCCATTTTAATTTTATTAAGATCATCTTTTCTTGATTCTTTGGTTCCTTGAATTGTTATTCCAATTCTTTTTGTTTGTTGTTTTGAAATACCATTTATCATTTTACGATAATTTAAATACAAAAAAACTCCACCATTTTCATCTTTCTTGTAATTGATTTTTATTTTTGAATTATCATTTATGATTTTTGAGAGTACATCTTTCAAATAATCCATTTTTAACCTCACTATATAAAAAATGACGACCACAAAAACAGCCACAAATTAACATAATAAAATGTAGTTATATGTTACTAAATGCAGTTTTATGATTACAGTTAACTGTATTATTTGCAGTCAAATGTCATTAAATGTAATTATAAGTAAAAATGTCAAGTTATAAAATCAGCTTTAGAGTTCGAATCTCTACATCTCCGCCATTTTTTTTATAAGCCTCTAAAATACAACAAATTATCCAAATATCATTATGCATGAGTTTTGTTTTGTATCAAAATATGTGTACAAAATGTCAGATATTGAGTCTATTCTCTCCAAATCAAAAAAGTGAAGCACCTCAATTCAAGGAATACTTCACTTTTAGAAATCCTGTATATAGTTACTTAAACTTGTTTAAAAGGCAGGGCAATCTTTTTGCCTGTCTTTGCTGATTCATACATCGCAAGAATCATTTCAAGCGATTTTCTGCCATCCCTGCCGTCAGTTTTAGGTTCCGCTTTACCCTGCAGCACTTCAACTACATTACTTAAGAATCCTGTATGTCCAAATCCATACACACTACTTGGCATTGTGCTGGAATCAGTTAAATAACGATCATCATCATCATAATCTTTAAACTCCCAGTGTTCTATTTTATTGACTGCTATGCCACCAATTTTGACTGTACCAAATTCACCCATGACAGTGATAGATCCTTCTAAATTGCGTGGATAAGTGTTCATTGTTACTTCAACTGTCCCCAGTGCACCATTTCTGAAGCGAATCAATCCGCTTCCTATATCTTCTACCTCAATCTGATGATTCAGTGTTGCTGTCATGGACATGACTGAATCTACCGGACCAATCAGCCAGTAAAGTAAATCAAAATAATGTGAAGCCTGGTTTAAAAAAGCACCTCCGTCAAACTCCCAGGTGCCTCTCCATTTTGCTAAATCATAGTAAGATTGGGGTCTTGACCATCTGACTGTCGCATTTGCACTAAAAATCCTACCAAAGCGGCCTTTATCGATTGCCTTTTTTAGTAATTGTATGGAGGGATTTAAACGATTTTGCTTAACAACAAAAAGGTGTACCTGGTAATTATCACATGCTTTTATTAGTGAATCTGCCTGATTAAGGTTGATAGACATAGGCTTTTCAGTGATCACGTGAATTCCCCTTTTAGCAGCTTCAATGCCCATTTCTGCATGTAATCCGCTTGGACTGGTGATTAGCACTGCATCAGGCTGAGTCTCGTCAAGCATTATTCTATAGTCTGTATAGTGCTTGTCTATTTTATATTTCTTTGCAGCTTCAAGCGCTCTTTCTTCAATAATATCACAACAGGCAATTATTTCAGCATCAGGAATTTGAGACACAGCTTCAAAATGTCTTTCGGATATTCTGCCACAACCGATAAGGGCAAACTTTATCAGATTCATTTATACTCCTTTTCTACAAGACAGGCTTGTATCTGTTTACTTCTCTATCAATCTGTTAACTGACTACACCAGAACGAATTAAGTCATGCATATGCAAGAGACCAACTGGCCTGTCATTATCATCAACAACAGGCAACATGGTAATTTTAAACTTTTCCATTAGATTTAAAGCTTCTACTGCCAGTGCATTGGGCTTCATACGTTTTGGATTTTTGGTCATACAACTTTCAACAGTTATGTTCAAATCGATGTTTCCCCGAGTTAAAAAACGACGTAAATCTCCATCTGTAATAATACCGGTTAACTGATTGTCATGATTAACAACATTCGCACAACCAAGTCCTTTTGATGTCATTAACATAATGGTTGAGCTCATCGTTTCAGTGTTTTGAATTACAGGATTGTCATTACCTGAATGCATAAGGTCTGACACTTTTAACAGTAATTTTTTCCCGATCGTGCCACCAGGATGAAATAAAGCAAAATCATTTACTTTAAAATTTCTTTTTTCCAAAAGGGCAACTGAAAGCGCATCTCCAAGACTTAACTGAACCGTAGTGCTACAAGTTGGTACAAGATTAAATGGTTCATAGCCATCCGGTACTGCACTGTCCAGAACGATATCTGCATTCTGAGCCAATCCGGAACCAATATTGCCTGTAATGGCAATCAGTGGAATTTCCATAAACTTGATATAGGGTATCACTGCCAGCATTTCTTGTGTGTTACCACTTTGCGAAATGGCAATGACGACATCATTTTTTTGAAGCATTCCGAGGTCACCATGAATACCTTCCGCAGGATGTAAAAAAATAGAAGTTGTACCGGTTGAAGCTAAAGTAGCAGATATTTTTCTGGCTATAATACCAGATTTACCCATACCAATGGCAACTACTTTTCCTGAGCAATTTAGAATTAACTCTACAGCTTTTTCAAAATTTTCGTTAATTTTTTCTGCTGCTTTTAATATTGAATCGGCTTCCAGATACAATTGTTGTTTTACAAATTCTTTAATGTTCATTTAGATCGTCCATTCCATAAGTCATTCTGAATAAGCGATTATTATAAATCACTATCAGAGTGTAATATAAAAAGGCGGAGACCAGCTCCGCCTAAAGTACTTTATTTTTGATGAGGATTTACACTCTCAATGTCTTTTTTAATCAAGTCAATGACTGCATTGATTTCCTGAGAACCTAAGTCTCCCTGAGTATGTTTTCTCAAAGAAACAGTGTTTGTATCTTCCTCTTTTTCTCCGATTACAAGAATATAAGGAATTTTTTTCATTTCAGCTTCTCTGATTTTATAACCGATTTTTTCACTGCGATTATCAAATTCCATTCTAATGTTATGTTCAAGGAAACGTTTTTGGATACGTCTTGCATAGTGTTCGTAATTTTCTGAAATCGTTAGAATAATACCTTGAACAGGACATAACCAGGTTGGGAAATTACCAGCATAATGCTCTATCAAGGTACCAAAGAATCTTTCAATTGAGCCCAGTAATGCTCTGTGAACCATGAAAGGTCTGTGAGTCTGATTGTCAGAGCCAACGTACTCCATATTAAAACGGGTTGGCAGATTAAAGTCAAACTGAATGGTACTGCACTGCCATGAACGACCAAGCGCATCTTTAATCTTAATATCAATTTTAGGGCCATAGAACGCACCACCACCCTGATCCACATCATAAGCCAGATTCAGTTTATGAAGTGCATTTTCAAGTGCATGGGTTGCTTTTTCCCAGTCTTCTGTTTCTCCTACTGATTTTTCAGGTTTTGTTGACAGATAAATCTGGAAATCTTTGAAACCAAAGTCATTTAACATTGAAATTGAAAATTCTACAGTTTTTTCGATTTCTTCCATTAGCTGTTCAGAAGTACAGATAATATGTGCATCATCTTGTGTAAAGCCTCTGACACGCATTAATCCATGTAAAACACCAGAGCGTTCGTAACGATATACTGTACCTAATTCGCAGTATTTAAGTGGCAGTTCTTTGTAGCTTCTTTTTTGAGATTTATAGATGGCAATATGAAATGGGCAGTTCATTGGTTTGATATAATAATCCTGTTCATCAACGACCATTGGCGCATACATGGAATCACTGTAAAATCCAAGGTGACCAGAAGTATTCCAGAGTTCTGCACGTCCGATATGAGGTGTGTTGACCAGACTGTAACCTGATTTGATATGTCTTGATTTCCAGTGGGATTCTATTAAATGTCTCATCATCGCGCCATTAGGATGCCACAAGACAAGTCCTGCACCGATTTCATCGGAAATAGAAAACAAATCAAGGTCTTTCGCAATCTTTCTATGGTCTCTTTTTTTCGCTTCTTCAAGTTTATTCATGTATTCGGTCAATTCTTTTTTGGAAGGGAAACTGATACCATAGATTCGTTTGAGCATCTTGTTTTTCTCATCTCCACGCCAGTAAGCGCCTGATGTTTTTAACAATTTAAAGGCTTTTAGCTTACCTGTATTGATTACATGAGGTCCACGGCACAAATCTGTAAATGATCCTTGAGTGTACATTGAAATAGTTTGATCTTCAGGGATTTCATTGAGAATCTCTACCTTATAAGTTTCACCCATGTTGTTGAAAATATTGATGGCTTCTTCACGTGAGACAATTTTACGGGTATAAACCAGCTCTTTCTTCGCTAAATCATACATTTTCTTCTCGATTTTTTCCAGTTCTTCGTCAGAAAATGCCTCTTCTCTGTCAAAATCATAGTAAAAGCCATTTTCAATTGCAGGTCCTATGGTAACTTTAACTTTTGGATAAAGTTCTTTAACTGCCTGAGCCATTAAATGAGAAGTACTATGCCAGAACACTTCTTTACCTTTTTCAGTGTCAAATGTATGAAGGATTATTTCTCCATCTTCAGTTAATTTTTCATTGTAATCGATCATTTTGCCGTTAAATTCAGCAGCAACTACTTTCAGAGCCAGATTATGGCTTATTCCTTCTGCAATTTCTTCAGGGCTAATCCCTTCGGGGAATTCCTTTATGCTTTTATCAGGAAATGTTACTTTAATCATAAAAACTCCTATTTATTCTTTTTTTTAATATCTTCGTTTAATTTTTTAGCGGCTGTATCCAATGCTTGTTTAGCCTGGAGTGTATTTCGAAAAACTTTTTCAATGACCTGTTCCTCAATGTATTTACGTAGTTCAAACCATTCAGGAATCTGAGGTTCATATTCTGCACTTTCCAGCTGAGCATATACTTCAGCCAGACCTTTATTTTCAGCAAGCATAGCCTGTATATTTGCTTCTTGCATGGCACTTTTACGGATAGGCATATAATACGTCATTTCTGAAAATCTTGCTGTCTGTTTCGTATCGGTAAACCATTTGATAAACTCCCATGCAGCATCTTCCTTTTTCTTGTCTTTTGATTTAAAAATGGCGACATTAGTTCCACTGACGATTGATTTATTGTTTTTGTAAACAGGTATAGCTGATACGCCTAGATTGAAGGGAATGCCTGATTCTTGCATATAAGCGTAAGAAACACTGGAACTTTCCAGCATTGCTACTTTGCCAGATAAAAAGTCATTCTGACCTTCGTAACCAGTTGACAAATAGACTGTTTTATCCTGATTAAGAAGGGTTGACATAAAATTAATGGCTTCAATACCTTCAGGACTGTTAAACATAGCAGTAGTGTAATCCTCATTCATTATTCTTCCACCTGCTTGTAAAAGCAAGTTTTCAAATTGCCATGCACTAATGGCAAAAGTAGAACCGTAGATATCATAGGTTCCATCATTGTTATTATCCTGGCTTAAGCGTTTTGCATATTGTCTGAAATCATTCCATGTTACAGGTGCTTTCTCATGATCAAGACCAGCACGATAAAAGGCATCTTTATTATAGAAAAGAACTCTAAGTGATTTATTGAAAGGAAAAGACCAAATCTTTCCATTAATTGTATTGCTTTTGATAAAAACAGGGTAAAAGTCATCCATTTGAACTTTAAAAGTGGGGTCACTATTGATAAAATCATCCATCGGCACTAACACGTCACCCTCAATAAAATTCGCTGTCCAGGATTCAAAAACCTGTGCCAGTTCAGGTTGATTATCAGCCTGAAGAGATGCCATCAGTTTTTGAGATAAAGCCTGATAATTCCCCATAGAAATCACACGAACATAAATATCCTCGTGAGTTCTGTTAAACTCATCCACTAATTGAGTTAACGCATCACCCAGAGGACCTCCTAAAGCATGCCAGAATTTTATTTCAATTTTATCATGAGTCACTTTATTATGATTCGTGCAAGATAGCAAAAGCATAAGTGCTAAAAGACTGATAATGTATTTCATAATTCTCATTTTCTACCTCAATTGTCATATTTAGTTTTTTATAAGCCTTTAGTGTAAAAAAAGCAAAGTGAGTTTATAAGTCAATATATTTTTTCCTCATGTTTTACTTGTTAGTTTTAAATGTCAGATTTAGGAAAGCATAATCCTCTGAAGCCAGTTTAAATTCTGAACAGGCTATTAACAAAGGGAGATTGTGAGCTATTTTTTCTAACTTAGAAAAATCTTTTTCTGTACAAATGATATAATCTGTTTTTGAATCAGTTATCGTTTGTCTGATTTTTTCAATTTCATTCATGTCATTAAAAGCATAATGATCAGGATAAATGTAGTGTTTATCAAAGCTGATATTCATGTGCCGAATTGTTTTCTCGAATGCGGCAGGGACCCCTATTGCACTTAATAACGCAATTTTTCTTTGAGTCAGGTCAGAAATGACATTACCATGAATATCAGTTAAACAGGTAATCTGATACTGAACCCGTAATACCGGTTTTTCAAATTGCTTTAAAACCGAAGGTATTGACTCATATGCATTATATACCAAAAAGTCTGCTAGCTTTGTATGGGAAACAGGCTCTCTTAATATGCCTGCAGGTAAATTAAATCCATTTCCAACAGGTTTTTCTCCGTTAAACACCAGAAAAGTATAATCATATCTGATTTTTACATGCTGAAAGGCATCATCAAAAATGACAATGTCTGGAATACTTTTTTGCTTTTTGATAATTTTTAATGAATGAATTCGGTTTTTACCTACAATTATCAGAGTGTTTTTGAGATGACGGGCAATCAAATAGGGTTCATCACCTGCTAAAGATGCTTCAGGTCGAAGTCCATATTCATCACAAATTATCTTGTTTTGATGTTCAAATGCTCCCTTATAACCTCTGCTAATGATTGCTGGTTTTAAACCGATACTTTGCAGGTACTTTGCTAAAAAAATGACAAAGGGAGTCTTTCCTGTCCCACCTGAACTGATATTACCAACACAGATCAGCTTTATATTAGAGCATTGATACGCTTTATCGGAATACCAGCAACGTCTGATTTTAATTATCATGGCATAGATTAAAGATAAAGGATATAACCCATAAGATAACACACTTCGATTAAGAAGGTGTTTTTTAATCATTCTGTGCAAATTCATAAACTTTGAAATAAGAATAAAAATGGGGAAACTCCATAGAGCTTCCCTTAAATTTAAATTTTAATGATTAAAACGTTACTTTAGGAGCAGTAGCTGCTGCTTCAGGTGCTTTAAACAATTCTGCAGCTTTAATATTATAGAAATTTGCTAAAATGTTATTAGGGAAAACTACCAGATACTGATTAAAAGAAGTGACTGTATCGTTATAACGTTTACGTGCAACACTCAGGCGATTTTCTGTTCCAGCCAGTTCATCCTGTAAAGCCATAAAATTTTGGTTAGCTTTTAACTCAGGGTATTTTTCAACGACAACCATCAATCTGCCTAAAGCAGATGATAACTGGTTATTGGAATTCATTTTATCAGGAATAGTCTGTGCTGAGCCTACTCTTGAACGCATTTCAGTAACTTCAGTCAGTACTTCTTTTTCAAATTTTGCATAACCTTTGACTGTTTCAACCAAATTTGGTATTAACTCATAACGTCTGGTTAACTGATTATCAACTTCAGCCCATGAATTTTTTACTTCTGTTTCCATCACTCGCATTTTATTAAAGCGGGAAATAAAGAAATTTCCGGCCATAAATAAAAGCACGACAATTACAATAATCACTATCCATGATTTTTTCATTCTAAATACTCCTTTTTATTTTTTAAAATGATTGAGATTGTATGATATTACCTTCTGAATCAAAGCGTCTGCATGCCATTTTTATGCCTTCTTTATATTCTTCTTCAAAGAGAATATTGGCATTTTCATCATATCCAACAGATTTTCCGTCCAGTTTACCATTTTTGAATTCTTCTACCAGCTTCAGTTTTCTGTTTTCATAATACCATTTTGTTTGACCTTCCAGGACACCATTTGAATAATTGACTTCTGCAGCCAGACTTTGATTTTCATAATACCAGCGGGTTAAACCGTCTTGCAGATCATTTTTATAATAGGCTTCCTGCCAGAGGGCGCCTGATTCATAAAAAGATTTATAAAGTCCGTCTCTCTTATCTTCCAGAAAAGAGATTTCTGCTTCAAGAGTTCCGTTTTCATAGTACCATTTACATATACCATTACGTTTATCATCATGAAAGATTTCTAATGAATGTAATGTACCATCATGATAGAAGCTTTTACGAATATCCCCGTCACTCATTGTTACTCCTTAATTGGCTTTTAAGCCTTAAGTTTTCCCATTTATCATTTCTTGATTATACTCCTGTTTGATAATATATATCATTTAGCTCGAATGGCAATTATTTTTTATTAAAAAGCCCTAAAATCAGACCCAGTACCAGTGACCATATCGCTGCTAAACCAATTTGAAAGGGTCTGGGTAATGTAAATGTGACTGTGTGTGCTGGAATCCAAAACCAGAAAAGTGAGTATATACCTTTATTGATGCCGTTCCAGTTCACTTTACCGACAGGAAGATAATCCAGTATTCTGTGTAACAATACCAGTAAGATACCAAATTGAGCATTCATCAGAAAAGAAACCATAAATGCGCGACCAATGCTACCTGTTTGCATAAAAGCAGGTAACATATTGTGCTCAATCAAACCCTCTACAAATCCCTGAAATCCGACAAAGGCGTACTTTATCAGGATTGCCAGGAATGCCCATTCAATCATTTTCCATAAAGTCATTGGAAAAGAAAAGGGCATGTAAATCTTTTTTGCCTGGCTCCATTTCGCTATCATATCTCCAAGTGTACCTAAAATTGCGAATTGAACCATTGCACTTAGTATTGGACATTTTGTCACAATATCAATATACCATTGCATACTTACCTCGTTATTTATTCATTAAAAAATTTCTTATTTCTTTGAGCTGTTCAAGCAGTGCTTCTTTTGAAACGTTTATCGCTGCTTCATGAGCAATCTCTTTTTTTTCTTTTTTGACTGTTTTGTCTGCCTTTTTATACTCATTAATTGCAATCTTTGCGCCTTCAAGAGTGTATTTCTTTTCGTAAATCAGTTCTTTTAAAAGCTTCAAAAGCGCAATATCTTTTTCGTCATACCGACGATTACGCACATTGGCAGTTTTAGGTTTGAGACGGGGTATTTCACTTTCCCAGTAACGAATAATGTGAGATTTTACATCTATCAACTCACATACTTCACCTATCGAATAATATAATTTCTTTTTCATAATGCACATTTACCATTTTTTGTAAAAATTGTCAAAATAAATTCTATAAAAAATAAAAAAAGTCCTAAAAATGGCAGTATAAAACCAATTCTATGGTAAACACTCTTCAGCTCACAGCTCTCAATCTGAGCAGAAATTGTCCCTTTTTCATACAAAATCAGTTCTTTTTCAATATCTCCACGAGGATTGATTATCACTGAATAGCCGGTATTTGCTGAGCGAAAAACAGGTCTTCGGCTTTCAACTGCCCGGAATACAGTAATCATTTTATGTTGATAAGTGCCAACTGATTTTTTAAACCAGGCATCATTCGTAATATTAACTATGAAATCGACTGGTTTATCCACCATCTTACGCACATAATCTGGAAAAAGAACTTCATAGCATATCAGCGGAGAATATACGGCATCTTTAACCTGATAATACCGATAATGCCCGCCTCTTTCAAAATTGGCCTGACCAAACTGAAGTTTCCATAATACTGGGAAATATTCCAGAAATGGGATTCTTTCTCCAAAAGGTACAAGTTGATTTTTACTATACAAAGAATCATACTGCATATAGGGTTTAAACTGACTGGCAGAATTGTAAAATAGATAAGGCTCCGGTTGTTGAGGGTATTTTACACCTTCTACAAAATGAGGAAAACCTGTAAAGATATTAACACCACTTGAGTGAGTAAAGAAAAGCATCCGGTTTAAACTTTCCTGCCATTGCATCAAATACAGAGGAACTGCCGCTTCTGGCCAAATCACTAAATCAACCGCATTCTCTTTCACTAATTCTTTGCTTTTTTGTTCGTACATTGTCAGAGTACTGTCAATAAAGGCTGGATTCCATTTCATTTCCTGAGGAATACTTACCTGAACGATACCTGCTTTTGCTTTTTTTTTAACTGTATTCAGGTGATGATAGCGATAATAACCAAAACCCCACCATGAAGAGATTAAAATCACTAAACAAAGTGATAAACACTTTATTGAATTTTCCTTGTTTTTTAGACCTGTTATGATGCTGAAAAGAAGGTAATTTACTACCAGAATCAAAGCAGAAAGTAAATATACGCCTCCAATTTCTAGTGCTTGTATGAGGTATCGACTATGTGTTAATGAATATCCAAGATTT
>JAGOCT010000028.1 GCA_017998585.1 Candidatus Cloacimonadota bacterium
TATATGCAAAAGTATATTATGATATGCCTAATTATCCTTATATTCCGGCCTGTTTTTGCAGAGATAAAATATCCTGATATAGAATACTGCTCATACGCAACAACAGCAGATGGGGCAGTCGTTGGTTATTACGGTGAAAAAGCCCGAGTGGAAGTAAGTCAGATCAATCAGATTTCAAGATATGTAATAAATGCATTAATTTCTACTGAAGACAGAGATTTCTACAAGCATGACGGCGTATCAATGAAAGGTCTTGGCAGAGCAGTCGCTAAAACCATGACCGGAAGTGTACAGGGTGGCAGTACTATTACCATGCAGTTGGCACGTAATTTATTCTTAACTCAGGAAAAAACGATCAGCCGAAAATTAACAGAAATGAAGATAGCCAGGGAACTGGAAGAGAAATATACCAAAAATCAGATTTTACTCATGTATTTAAATACGGTCTATTATGGTAATTCGGCTTATGGAATATGGGCTGCTTCTCAAGAATATTTTTCAAAATCACCAGATAAACTTAATATTCATGAAAGTGCATTAATTATCGGAATACTCAATGCACCTGTTGCTTATGATCCGGTAAAACATGCTGATAAGGCATTAGCCAGAAGAAATATCGTTTTGGCTAATATGCTAAACGAAGGATATATCAGTCGTTCTGATTATAATCATGCAAAGAAACAAGGATTAGGGCTTGTTATGCGTGAAAAAACGAGTGGTTTCTTTTTGGAATATGTCAGATTGGAAGCTAACAGATTATTAAAACGGTTTGGGAAAAATCTGAGTAACGATATTTTTATTGTTGAAACGACACTGGACTCCAGAGCTCAACGAGCAGCAGGTAATGCGATGAGAACCTACTGGAAAGAATTTCCCAAAAGTATGCAAACAGCACAGATGGGCTTAATTTCACTTGATGTAAATGATGGGGCAATACGGGCGATGCTTGGAGGTAATCCAAATGCCTTACATAGAGGGCTGAACAGAGCAACTCAGATAAAACGTCAGCCAGGTTCATCATTTAAGCCGATGTTATATGGGTATCTGCTGAGAAGTGGATATAACCTTGCAACTCCTTTGAAAAATATGCCTATTGTTATAGATTCAGGTGGTGTGGATGAGTGGCGTCCGAGAAATGAGGATAAATCAACTTCTCCTTATGTTTCAATGCAGTATGCGATTCAACATTCTGTGAATCTGGCTGCAGCATACGCAGTTACTGAATTGACGAATGCCGATTCAGTCGCTTCTTTTGCAAAAACCTGCGGTATTGAATCTGAATTGTTAGCCTATCCTTCATTGGCTTTAGGTACCAGTGATGTTTCACCTCTTGAAATGGCAACAGCCTATTCAGTATTTGCTTCTGGAGGTTACTTAAATAAACCTTGGGCAATCGTCTCTATAAAAGATAAAAGTGGAAGAGTATATTACAGAGGAGGGGCATCCAGAGAGCAAGTACTGGACGAAGATACTGCCTATTTAATGACTTATGCATTACAACAAGTGGTTAACCATGGTACCGGATATGCTGTCAGACGATACTATAGAGGGCAGACTGCGGGAAAAACAGGCACCACTTCAAATTCTGTTGATGCATGGTTTGTTGGATATAATAGTGAGTTATCTACTGCCATTTGGGTAGGAAACGATACTGCCAGTAAAAGATTAAATGCTTCATTTGGATATGGGGGAACTGCTTGTGCGCCTATGTTTGGTATGATGTATCAGGAGTTGGCAAAGAATCATTATCCAGGTATGAATAAGGGGTTTACTAAACCTGAAACAGTCCAGGAAGCAGAGTTTTGTTTAGAAACTGGAATGCTGGCTACTGAAAACTGTACTCAGAAAGTAAAACTGCCCTTTAATTCTCACTATATGCCAGAGTATTGTTCCAAGCATTTATTAGAGTACATAGAGGATGCAATGACAAATACAGATGTAGATGATAAACATGATACAGAAGAGTCAGATGATTTGGATAATAAGCAGGAGTAAATATGTCAGAACCTGTATTTAAAAACTGTTTTGTATGTGGACAAGATAATCCGATTGGTTTAAAATTAAATTTTCAGTACAATGAAAATACTGCATGGTGTTTTTGGGAGACGCATTCAGATTATGAGGGTTATCCTGGAATCATTCACGGTGGTATAATCAGTACATTACTGGACGAAGTGATGGCAAAAACCATTCTTTCAGGAGGTCAGACAGCAGTAACGACTGAGCTGAATATCAAATATAAAAAACCCGCTCTTGTGAATAAAAAATACAAAGTAACAGGTACAATCCTTTATCAAAAAAAAAGAATGATAGAATGTTCAGCAATCATGAGTGAAGCAGATGATGATAAACATATTATTGCTGAGGCAAAAGCAACTTACTGGAAGATAGATAAATAAGACAATATCATATCTGATATTTTAATACGAATTCTCTCTCAATAAAAAATAAAACTTGACAATAAAGTCCTTCATATGATATTTCAGACTTGAGATACTAGAAACGTATCGCTTAAATGCTAAGTTGATAGCTTGCGTTACATAATAACTGTCAAAGTGAGGGACTATGGTAAGCAAAGCCCAAAAAATACGACTGGGAATCTTTTTATTAACCGGACTGATATGTTTATTAGCACTACTGGTATTAATTGCTGGCAGTAAAATGATGGAAAAAAGAGACCGATACTATATTCTATATGATAATACGTCAGTCAATGGTTTACAGATTGGTGGCCAAGTCATGTATAATGGTATCAGAATTGGCCGGATTGAAGATATACAAATTGACAGAAAAGATGTTACCCGCGTGATTGTTGATTTTACAGTCAGACAAGGCACTCCAATTAAAGAAAACACTGAAGCAACACTGGTTGCTGTTGGTATTACAGGGCTAAAGCAGATCGAACTGACAGGCGGAACAAATGATGCAAAAACGATTGAACCCGGCTCTTATGTAAAACCTGGCAAATCCCTATTTGATAATATTAGTGACAAAGCCGAGTCTATTGCAAATAAAGTCGATGTGGTATTAAGCAATGTCATCGAAATAACCAGTAAAGAAAATCAGAACAATTTAAAAGCGACACTGGCCAATCTGAAAAAGATTTCTGAAGAAGTAAAACAACCAATCAATAATTCACTGACTAACGTAGAATCACTTACTTATGAATTGGCTAAAACAGTTATGCAGGCAAATCAGATATTACAACGCGTCTCAGAAATAGTAGAAAATGATAAAATAGAAAAAACAATAAGCAATCTCGAAAAAACAAGTAGTAATTTATCTAAGATTGATACGAAAAAGATAGAAAATGAATTCTTTGAAACCAGTAAAAAACTGAATGAAACTGTCTCTAAAGCGAATATTCTGATGAATAGAATTGATGCTCTCGTTCAGAAAAACTCACCTGATATAAACGCTTCAATTGAAACACTCAGAGAAACACTTGAGAATCTGAATGAATTCTCAAGACAAATTTCTGATGATCCAAGTATATTGATCAATTTCGGCTCCAAGAAACAAAGCAATCCGTAAGAAGAGGGGAAAAATATGAATAAGAAATATATGCTAATTTGTCTGGTACTTGTACTTGTTTTATTGAGTGCCTGTTCTTCAGCTGTTATTCAAACAAAAAAATACTATATCCTTGAATATAAACCCGTTAAAGAAAACAACGACTTAAAACAGAAAAAGCCTCTAAACTATGCTGTTCGTGTGTTGGATGCTGAAATGCCAAGGATTTATGATAGAAAACAAATCGTGATCAAAAGTTCTGATAATATGATTGAATATGATTACAATAACCTTTGGGCAGATCGGTTAAATCCAAATATTTCCAATCTGATATTAACCCGACTGATGCGATATAATGTTTTTAAACAGGTATTTACGGACTTTCAGCAAAAAGCTGATTATGAAGTTGTTACTAAGGTCAATACAATTGAGTTTATTGACTATCAAAGCAAATGGGCTGCTCATTTAAATCTGGAGATTTATTTACGAAGAACGTCTGATAATCAATTTGTACTCAGACATTTTTCTGATAAGAATATTGAGCTGTATGACAAACGAATTGAACATTATGTTCAGACGATTAACGATATGATTATGGACGAAACAGACAGATTTATTGAAAAAACCTTAAAAAAACTAAACAGTAATGGAAATGGTAAATCAAATGGGTTGGGACAAACTGATTTTATGACTGAGACAGATAGCCTTGCTAATGAAACGGACAGTTCCTATGTTGAAATGGATAATGATGATACTGATTTCAGTAGTTTAGGTACTTTGTTTGTACCTGTCAAAACAGACCCTGATTATGAACCTTCTTATTCAATTTATAATGAATATGGGAAGTTAATTGAAACTGCTATGATGGGTCAAGATGTTTTATTGGAACCAGGCAAATATCAGCTAAAGATGGGTACAAATGAAAAAATAGAGAAAACGGTTGAAGTGCTTCCCAGATATAAACATGTGGTAAAACCTGAATGGGGCTGGTTAACAGTCAATGTGGTAGATGAAAACCGAGATGAAATGGATATTCGATATGAGTTGTTTGATTTGGCTTCAACAGAATCTTATGGATTTGGAATTGGTATCAAAGAAGGTCTTGGTCAAAAACTTCAAGCCTGGGTATTACCTGCAGGATTCTATAAAGTGGTTTTAAACAACTATCCTTTTAATACTTATACAGACTTTGCAACGATTGAAGTGAAAGAAGGCATTTTAGAACAGATGACAGTTGTTGTGGACTCTGAAACCAAACGAATGTTAGGTGCAGGTAAGATGTTGCAGGATGATTTGTTTGCAAAGAGTAATTTGAAGAATAACTTACTTTTACATTTTAATGCGAATGTCAATTTTAAAAATGATGTAGAGAAAAATAAATTTGATTTTTCATCTGTTTTCAATGTTCAGGGAGATCATAAATTGATTTATGATGCTGAACCGTATTATTTTTCAATGAAAACCCTTATTGAACAGGGTGTTACAAAGTCTTCGGGTGTAGATATGAATTTTTCTATGGATAAAGTAGATGTTAAAAATACATTTGTCTATACATTGATAAAATTCTTTGGTTTGTATGCACGACAGGATCTTAATACTCATCTATGGCCAGAAAATCTGATTGAAAAAGATGAGAAAAAATATATCATGATTGATATTGATAATAATGCTGATACTTTGATGACAAAAAAACTTCAGGTAAAGTCTTCATTTTACCCATTAGTCAGTAAAACAGGAGCTGGATTTAACTTCCGTGTCAATAATAATATAAGTTTTAGAACAGGGGTTGGTTTAAGGCATGATGTGAACAAAGATTATTATATTTTTGATAGTCAGCAAGGAGATTATTATGTTTATAAAGAGACTAAGTCTGTAAGACAAACAGGTGTCGAAGCTTCTCTCTATGGAAATATTCCTATTCCTCTTTTGTTAACCGACTCCAAACTTAGCTGGACAACCAATTTTGATTTGCTCAAACCAATTGATAACGATTCGAAAGTGAATATCGATTGGGAAAATACATTTAATTTGCCAATCTATAAGAAAATATCTCTTGATTACCGACTGAATATGAATTACAATGAAGATGTAAAAGATTATGTCGTTTTTGACAGTGCTGCTTTTATCCGTTTTACGATGATCATATCAAGATAGGTGATTATTGAATGGCAGATTACCAGATTCAAGATAAAGTATTGTTGATTGAAGGGCAACTGAATAAAGTAAGTGTTGCAAAATTATATTCTCAAATATTAAAAGATAAACATTTTAAAGAGATTGATTATATCTCTTTAAAAAAACTGGAAGAAATTGACAGTGCCGGTGTGGCAATGCTGGATGAATTGATTCTGAAACTTCCTCATCCGGTACCAGTAAGAGATATGTCTGAAATCGTTAAAGATACGATTAGTGTTTTTGAATCACGAAGTCTTCCTGAAAACCCCAAACCTAAAAAAGCAGGTATTTTTGAAGCGACTGGTTCTGCTGTTATCAACTTTTCAAAAGAACTTTTTGAAATGCTGGTCTTAACTTCTGATATTGTTTACTGGTCAATAGTCGGGATCTGGAATAAAAGGGGGCAGAGAAAAGGCAGTCTGATACAACAGGGCGTTTTAATTGGTGTTGATGCCTTACCGATAGTGGCTTTGCTTTCTTTTATTATCGGTTTCATTATTTCTTTACAGTCTGCAACCCAACTAAAGCAGTTTGGGGCAAATATATTTCTTGCCAATCTAATCGCAATTAGTATGGTAAGAGAACTCGGCCCTCTGGTAACAGCTATCATTGTCGCAGGTCGTAGCGGTTCAGCGATTGCCTCTGAGATTGCTACGATGAAGGTAACAGAAGAAATTGATGCATTAAAGATGATGGCTTTAAACCCGATACGTTATGTGGTTGTACCTAAATTTCATGCCGTAACTTTTTGCATGCCTCTATTAGTATTGTTTTCAATATTGATAGGCATTTTTGGTGGTATGTTAATAGGAATTTATTATCTGGATTTGAGCTTAGTGGCTTTTTTAAATGCTTGTCTGGAAGTAACGGCTTTAAAAGATATTGTGATATCTATGGCAAAAAGCATTGTTTTTGCCTGGCAGATTGTCATTGTGGGCAGTCATTATGGTTTTCAGGTAACAGGTGGAGCAGAAGGTGTTGGTAAGGCAACGACAATAGCCGTTGTAATCTCGATATTCTCAGTGATTGTAATGGATGCACTTTTTAGTTTATTCTATATGATTTAAACAGATAAAGGTTCGAAAATGAATAAAAATAAAAACTCTGGAAGTAAATTGGCTAATCCGGTGATAGAAGTTCGTAATCTGGTGGCAAAATATGGTGAAAGAACGATTTTAGACGACATTTCACTTGATATCTATCAGGGCGAAGTTACGGTTATATTAGGTTCAAGCGGTGGCGGAAAAACGACTTTTCTAAAGAATATCATTCGGTTAAATCAGCCTTATTCGGGTTCAGTTAAGATATTTAATGAAGAAGTAACCCAAATGGATGAGGAAACTTTTGCCAGAATCCTGCGGCGAGTTGGAATGCTTTTTCAGAATGGGGCTTTATTAAACTCCATTGATATTTATGAAAATCTATGTATTCCTCTGGAACAGCATACCCATTTGCCAAAAGATGTCGTTGAAAGAATGGTAAGAAAAAAGTTGGATTTGGTTAATTTGTCTCATGCGTTGTATTTACTACCTTCTGAACTTTCAGGTGGTATGAAAAAAAGAGCGGCGCTTGCCAGGGCAATTGCGCTTGATCCTGAGATATTGTTTTTTGACGAGCCTTCTGCGGGTTTGGATCCAATCACTTCTGCTCAACTGGATGAGCTAATACTGGATTTAAAAAATTTGCTGAAAATATCCATCGTAGTTGTAACTCACGAGCTTGCGAGTATTCACCGGATAGCAGACAGAATCATCTTTTTACATAAGGGAAAGCTGGTGTTTCATGGATCACTGGATGACGCAAAGCTTTGTCCTCATGAAACTGTTCAGGAATTCTTCAGGGTCGGGAGATTTGAATAATGGATTATACAAAAATTTTAAATAAAATTAACAAAGAAGTTAAGCCTTATTTTGGAAAAGGAAAGGTCGCCTCATATATTCCTGCTTTATCCAGAATCAATCCCAACAAGTTTGGGATTTCAATTCAATGTATTGATGGAAAAGAATATCATCTTGGTGATTCGTACGAGCCTTTTTCCATTCAAAGCATCTCAAAAGTTTTTACCCTTGCAGATGTGTTTTACCAGATCGGTTCAAAATTATGGACAAGGGTTGGCAGAGAGCCTTCAAGTAATCAGTTTAATTCATTAATTGAGCTTGAAATCGACAATGGAATACCGAGAAACCCTTTTATCAATGCGGGTGCTTTGGTAATTACTGATATGATATGTGAACAGCAAGTTGGTCCTAAACTTCATATTCTGAACTACATTCGAAAATTATGTAATAATCCTAATATTGAATATAATGAAGAAGTCGCAGAATCAGAAGCTCAAAATGGATTCAGAAATGCTGCTTTGGCAAATTTTCTTAAAAGTTGTGATAATCTTAAGCAACCAATAGAACAGGTATTAGATACCTATTTTAAACAATGCAGTATTGAAATGAGTTGTGCTGATTTAAGTCATGCTTGTCTCTTTTTAGCAAATAATGGTAAAACACTGAATAATACAAGAGAAATACTAAGTTTCCGACAGACAAAAAAAGTAAATTCTCTGATGATGATTTGTGGGTTGTACAATGAAGTTGGAAATTTTGCCTGGAGAGTCGGATTACCAGGTAAAAGCGGAGTTGGTGGGGGAATTGTGGCGGTTGTACCAGGAAAGCTGGTGATAACTGTTTGGGCTCCAGAACTTAATCAAAATGGTAATTCATTTGTCGGTATTAAAGCACTCGAGTTGTTTACAACACTTACGAAAAGATCAATTTTTTAAAAAGTCTTCTTTATAATATTTGGATGAATAGGAGGAGGAAATATGAAAAAAGTATGGATAATCATCTGTATAATGATGATATTGATGCCATTTTCTTTACATGCCAGACGTTTTGCACGTTGGTACACCAGTATGGGGCAGTTTACAGCAGTCATTCGTAATGATATTATGCCGATAACCGGCAATAATTTTATCGAACTGGCACAGACCTATTTTTATGACAATCTGGTTTTTCACAGGGTTGTTGAAGGTTTTGTCATTCAGGATGGGTGCCCAAATGGAACAGGGACAGGTGGACCAGGCTATACAATTCCGGATGAATATTCCCCATTGATATTACACGATGCGCCAGGTGTTTTAGCGATGGCAAAAACTTCCCAGCCAAATTCAGCCGGATCACAGTACTACATTACCTTAGATGCATTTCCGCATTTGGATGGGAATTATGCTGCCTTTGGAAAAGTGATTGATGGGATGAGTGTTGTTTTTGATATTAGTCATGTGCCTGTGAATGCAAATAGTCATCCTCTGGTTGATGTTGTGATTGATTCACTGAGAATACTGGGTTTAGAGATTAATAGCATTTCTCCTGCTGATACTGTTTTGACAACTCAGGTCAGTAATGATCTTTCATTTTTTGTTGATGCTTATGACGTAAATCAGTTTGTTGATGCAAATTATGAATGGTATATCGATAATGAGCTGATACAAAACGCTCAGAGTTCTGAATTTGTTACTCAATTTTCTCAGACAGGTGAGCATTTGGTTAAATGTATTGTTTCAGATGCTGATGTGGATTATCCAATCATCTGGCATGTTCATGTTAATCCGCTCTCAACAGATGAAAATATTGTTCAATCCAATATGATTACTTCTGTATCCTCATACCCAAATCCTTTTAAACAGTTTGTTAACCTCTCTTATCAGATAAAAAGACAAGACCAGGTTAATATCAGTATCTACGATATAAAAGGGCGTATTGTAAATCATTATCAGAATATCAGAAGCAGATCTGGAGAAAATACATGGCAATGGAATGGTAAAAATTTCAATAATCAAATCGTTGCTAATGGCATTTATTTGTATCGTATAGAATCAAACGGAGCAGCTGTTTCGGGCAAAATGATTATGATGAAATAAGCAGATAAACTATTAAAATGCAAAAAATCCCCTCATAAGAGGGGATTTTCATATATTGTGCGATTAGTCTCTATTGTATAGATCTCGGGTATATACTTTTTTTTCTACATCACTTAACAAATCACACATTCTATTGCTGACAATGACATCAGAGATTTTTTTAAATTCATCTAAGTCTTTAATTACACGTGAATGGTAAAAATGATCTTCTTTCAGAACAGGTTCATAAACGACTACTTCAATGCCTTTTGCTTTAATGCGTTTCATAATTCCTTGGATAGAAGATGCTCTGAAGTTGTCGGAATCCATTTTCATGGTGAGTCGGTAGATACCAACGATTTTAGGTTTTCTTTTAAGAATCATGTCTGATATATGATCTTTTCTTGTACGGTTTGCTTCAACAATCGCTGAGATAATCTCATTTGGGACATTCTCATAATTGGCACGTAATTGTTTAGTGTCTTTTGGCAGACAATAACCGCCGTAACCGAATGAAGGATTATTGTAATGGGATCCGATTCTTGGATCCAGACCAACTCCTTCTATAATCTGTTTGGCATTTAATCCGCGTATTTCGGCATAAGTGTCCAGCTCATTAAAGTAAGCAACTCTTAAAGCCAGATAGGTATTGGAGAATAATTTGATTGCTTCAGCTTCTGTAGGATCCGTAAACAATACAGGAATATTATCTTTGATCGCTCCTTCTACTAAAAGGTTAGCAAATACGCTGGCTCTTTCAGAAATTTCTCCGACGACAATACGTGATGGATAAAGATTATCATAGAGGGCTTTTCCTTCTCGCAAAAATTCTGGAGAGAAGATAATGTTGTCCGTATTCATTTGTTTTTTAATCTCATTTGTGTAGCCAACAGGTACAGTTGATTTGATAATCATGACCGCTTTGGGATTGATTTCCATTACTTTTTTTATAACATACTCAACAGAACTGGTGTTAAAATAATTCCTTTCAGGATCATAATCAGTTGGTGTCGCAATGACAATGAATTCTGCATTACGATAAGCATCTTCTTCGTTAATAGTGGCTTTCAGGTTAAGCGTATGATGCTTCAGATATTCTTCAATTTCATGATCTGCAATTGGAGAAATGCGTTGATTTATTAAATCTACTTTTTCCTGAATAATGTCAAGCGCTGTTACCTCATGATGCTGAGATAACAAAACAGCAATAGACAGACCTACATAACCAGTTCCTGCAACTGTTATTTTCATTTAGTTCTCCTTAATCCGGTCTGATATAGACCAATATCACACACTCTAGACATGATTACCTATTATTCAAATCAGATAATTATGTCAATCTGAAAAGTGCTTGACAAAAAACGAATGGTCAGATTATTTCTAAATAACAGACTGTCAGTTAAGCTAATCTTAGTTTTAATAACATTGGCAAGATGCTAGCTTACATGACTGATTGGCAGGATGTCTGTAGAACGGAAAGGATGCATATGAAAAGATATATTAAGAATCCGATAATCAGCAGACATGATATTGTGTCTGATATGG
>JAGOCT010000029.1:0-8649 GCA_017998585.1 Candidatus Cloacimonadota bacterium
CATCTATTCTATACTGATCAGATATGTGCCGAAGACCTGATGAAAACGATGATGGAAAAAGATTACTATGTTGAGATTCAGAAAATTAAAGACTTCTGGCAAAATCTCTTGAGGATTAATGCACCTGCAAGATTGAACGATTTATTGAATCTGATTATTGAAGAGTTTCAGGTGACACGACTATTTGATAGTGAAAATGAGCTCAAGAATATCTGGCGTTTCATGGAACTGGCAAAACAGTTTGATATGTCCCCTGCACCTTATACCTGGACGCTTGACGGTTTTCTGATATTCTGCTCAGATCTGATTAAAGAAAAGAGTGAAAAACAGGCTGGTGTCAGAATTGATAATGCTTTGGAACTTCTGACCATACATAAATCCAAAGGGCTTACCTATCATAGTGCTTTTGTTTATTTAAACGTTGGAAAGAGAAAGAATGAGGGAAGTGGATTATACTTCTATCAGTTTGATCAAAATGAGGTTGGAAAGCTGAAATATAGTATGATCAGCAATCAATACCGTTCGACTTTGCTAAAACTCGATGATGAACTCAATAATTTGATAATGCAAAAAGTGTATATCGAAGAACTCAATAATACGTATGTGGCATTAACAAGGGCTGTTCAGAATCTGGGTATTTTTATTGCTGCAACTTACAGCAAAGATAAAAATATGACTACTTCTGACTCTCCGCTAAGTATTCTAACATGCAGATTGTTTCTGGACTCAGAGGGAGGCATGACAAATCAGTCGGAGCCTGGCAAGAAATACTTTATTGATTATGTTGAAAAACAACCTCAAACATCGGCTTCTTTTACCTTCAAAGGGGCTGAATTGTTAAGAAAAAGAGTTGCTTTTACCAAAGAAAACAGACTGAGTAATGAGCAGGAAACAGCTATAAAAGAATGTCTTCAGGAAAAGAGTTTACGTTTCTTGAATGACCGGTCAGCACTCAATGGCAGTATTGTTCATGATTATTTGTCTTTTATCTATAGGGATTCAGCAGAAGAAAGAGATTATGCTAAAAAGAGGTGTTTACAGAATTACGCCAATCTGTTGTCATTTACAGAGATTCAGAATCTGATAGATCAATGTAATCAGTTTCTTGACTCTAACAATGCCTGTTATTCAGGCAGATGGGATCATATATACAATGAATATACGATTTACAAAGGAGATAAAGCCTATCGGATTGATCGCATGATGATGAGTGAAAAAGAAAAGTTGATCATGATTATAGATTACAAAACCGGACATTTTAAAGATGAACAGATACTGAATTACAAAGAGATTGTTAGTCAGTTGCCTGATGTGAAATCAAAGGGATATACGATTCAAACAGTGTTTTTACAGGTAATTTTGGAGAAGTGAAGTATACTAATGCTGTGAAACAATGTTTTTTTATCGTTGTTTCGCAGTATTTGTTAGATAAATGAATGAATTAGATTTGTTGTAACAGAAAATTAATAGCTAAACCACACTAATTCAATAATAAATGAACGAAGTGATAGAAAAATTGTTAAAATTCATTTTTTATATTGACAAGAGGGACTAAAAAGAATATTCTAATCAAATATGGGGTGATAAATTAAGATGGAGCTATTATGAGGGACTTTTACAGATGGACAGGATTATTGATTTGTATCTTTTTGTGCTTATCTTGTCAGATTGGCAGTAAGAAGGAACTACGTATTTATAATTGGGTAGATTATGTTGATCCAGAATTGATACAAGAATTTGAGAAAGAGAATAAGTGTCGGGTAGTTTATGATGTTTTTAATAATAATGAAGAGATGCTAGAAAATCTAAAAAAAAATGAAACTCAATATGACATTGTTTTTCCTAGTGGAGATCATATACCAATTCTTGTTAGGGAAAAGCTGATTAAACCAATTGATTTTAAAAAGCTAAAGCACTATGTAAATATGAATGAGCTTATTTTACAAAAAGCCAATTTATATGATATGGAAAATAAGTATAGTATCCCTTATTTTTGGGGTATTACGGGTATTATATACAATAGGAAATTTCTGAGTGATGATGAAATGACTAACGTTTCCTGGAGGATATTTAGTGATAAACGTTTTGATGGGAAAAAGTGTTTTACAATGTTAGATGACTTGAGGGATGTGATTGGAGTTGCGTTAATATTAAATGGTTATGGTCCCAATTTTCTTAATGAGGAAAGTGCAGAGAAAGTAAAAACAATTGTGCAGGAATGGGATAAGAATGTTCGGGAGTATAACTCATATCATTTTGAACATTTGATGAGAAGTGAAGAAATTTGGCTTGCTCAATCTTATAATGGGGATGCTCAACAAGTAATTAATCGAAATAAGGCTTTTGCTTTTGCATTACCCAAAGAAGGATCTACCTTGTGGATAGATTTTATGGTGTTGACAGAAAATGTTAAAAATGAGGCGCTTGCCTATCAGTTTATGGACTTTCTTTTAGAGAAAGATAATGCCAGAAGAAATGCTGAATATACTTGTTATGCTACGCCAAATAAACAGGCTTTTATACTGCTACCTGAATCTATCCGGAAAAACGAGGTCATTTATCCTCCAGAATCTTATCTTGAAAAATGTTATCCCTTATATAATGCAGAGTCAGAATACTCCCATTACATGAGTCTTTGGAAGGAAGTTAAAACAAAAAAATAATGCTTGACGATACTTCTATCCTCTCAATAATTTGACACAAAAGTGATAATTATATCGTGGAGGAATTTTATGAAGTATCACAATTTGTTACCATATCTTAGAAAACTGGCAAAAAATTTGGATGAAACTGTTGGAGAAAAAGCCAGAGTAGAGATTCTTGAAGGATGTGAATCTATCACTGCTAAATCCAGTAAAATATTACGAGCCCAGATAATGAAAGAAGTGATGCTCCGTATGGAAAGTCAGATGGATATGGAAACCGCTGTCGCTGTTAGAGAAAAATGTGCCTGTAAACCCAATAATCAATTAAAACCTATCCGTGATCTTTATCAAAAAAGCCCTGATATGAAAACTTTTATTAAAGACTTAAATGCGATGGGTAATCAGGGACGATACATTCTTCATAACAATATTATTCTTGGATCTTATAATCTTGGAAAATGTGTATGCTCTATGGTAAAATCCACTCAGGAAAAAATCCCCATGCTTTGGTGTGAATGCTGTAAAGGTCACGTAAAATGGCTTTTTGAAAACACCTTTGACTTCCCGATTCATGTTGAAATGATGGAAACTATTACTTTTGGAAATGATGATTGCCGTTTTAAGATAATTCTTCCTGAAAATATAAAGAGCTGACGCTTATTCTGTATTCAGGAATTTATATAATCTTATTTAATTATCAATCACAAAACCTCTCATGTATATTGAACATGAGAGGTTTTTAATATTCTGTAAATAAGAATTATTTTACAAGCATCATTTTCTTTGTTTGAGAACTCTCACTTGTTTCTAATCTATAAAAATAGATTCCACTTCCACATGGTACATTATAATCTGATTTGCCATTCCAGATGATAGAATGATGCCCTTTAGTTTGATATTCATTAAGCAGACTTTTTACTTTCTGCCCTTTAACATTATAAATATCCAAACTTACTTTTTCAGATTTTGGCAAGATATATGAGAGGGTGGTTGAGGGATTGAAAGGATTGGGGTAAGCAGGATTTAATAAGGGCTTTTCAGACAAAACAACAGGAATGGTTTCTTCGTCAGTAGTCAGCGGATCATTTGTCCAAATCAGGTAAGGATAGCCCTCATTGATCTCAGGGTCTATCTGCCAGACATTTTGAAAATCCCAACCAGCAGCAACATAGTTAGCAATATCCTTCATCTGGGTTGTAGTCAGTCCGTGGACATTGACAATATTGCCTGAAGTGTTATATTTATAAGGAATAATATGTGATATTTCAGAATTCCAAAATGAATTCTTGACTGCTGATTCATCGTTCCAATAAACAAAAGAAGTAGAATCCAGGTTCGAAGTCACTATGCCTGTGTTAAAGGTATTGGTGATAAATGAGTGAGAACTATTACCTCCGGCAATTGCTCCAAAGTGTGACATTCCCCAATTATTAAGAGAAGAAAGGTTGCCTGTATTATAACAATCTTCTATAATGGAATATAATTTATTTTCCCCACATAAACCTCCTAGTCTTCGATGTTCATTCATAGAACCCGAAACACTGACACTATCATTTATGGTCCCTGTATTATAAGATCTTTTTATGATGGCATAATAGCTGTTTTGCCCTGCAATCCCTCCAATCTTGGTTTGAATCGTTGATGAACCCTTAAGTACCCCTTCGTTTTTGCAATAACGAATATAACCTCCCTCATTCAGACCCGTTATTCCGCCTGCATTGACAGGAGAATGATAGAAAATATTGCCTTCATTGGTACAAAATGATGTATGTTTCATCCACCCGTTTTGTCCGGTAATACCACCGATATATGGAACATTTAACTTCAATGAGTTAAGAATTCCTGTATTTGTACAAAAAGAAATATTGGCTGAACTCCATCCGCAGATCCCGCCTAATCTGGATCCGCCGTTCAGATTCCCTGAATTCTGACAATGTGATATTTCGCCTGAAGCAGATCCGGCAATTCCACCAATACTGGAATTAAAATCCAAGGCAGTATTATTGGCTGTATTTGTGCAGTAACTGATTGATACCAATTCAGCAAAGCCAACAATTCCACCAATATATAATCTTCCGGAAACAGATGCCGAGTTATTGCACTGTGATATGGTTGAAGATTCTTCAACCCTGCCAATAATACCTCCTCCGTAGTACTCCAGAGAGGTAACTGAACCTGAAACAGAACAGTTTTCGACTTGAGAGGAATCTGCAAAACCGATGATTCCTCCTACATCTCTCATACCATTGATACTGAGGTTTACATGACAATTCATGATTGAACTGTTTTTAGCATAAGCACTTATTCCGCCTACATACCTTTTTGCCGAAATATTGCAATCCGTTAAAACCAGATTTTTAATTTCAGATTCTTTCAGATTTCCAAACAAACCAACATAACAGGCCAATGTGTCATTTATGTCAAAATGACTTATCGTGTGATTATCACCATCAAAAATACCTTTGAATTCATAAAGATACAAATTGTTAAGAGTAGAGAGATTGAGATCGCTGTTTAGGATAAAATGCCGGTTTGAATGACCAAAGTAAAGAAGATGCTTAAATCCGTCAGTATCATTGATGAGATATCGGCCTGAATTATCAAGTGTATAATAGTCATTAATATCCAAACTATAATTGTTATTGATCCAGTCATTAAAAAGATCGTTTGTTAAAGCGCCTTGACTAATCATTGCCCGATTGTTTATTATGACCATGTCAAAGTTATAAAAGCTATTAATAATAGTGTATGATGATTCACTATAGCCGATTAAACCTCCAAAATCTAATTCAGAAAATACATCAACTAGTGAATAGGATGAAGTTATGTTAGTTCCGTAGGCTGTACCAATTAGTCCGCCAGTGTATCTCATTCCTCTAACAGATCCGCTAACATTACAGTTGATTATTTGTACATCATCAGTCGTACAACCACTTAATGCGCCAACACAAATATGCCCGGTCATATTTACCTGTTGAAGTCGGATATTACTTAAAACAGCATTTGTTATATATCCAAACAAACCAACATAATTCTGAGTACTTCTGTTAATGGACAAATTGCTGATGATGAAGTTTTGCCCGTTGTACTGGCCTGTGAAAGGACTAGAATAATTGCCAATACTTAAACAGCCTTCCTTAATATCTTCGGATGTCCCTTCATCATTCCAGTTCTGAGTATCTGCTGCATCAATGTCAGCAGTTTGAATGAAGTGTTTATCCCAGGACTCAGGATGTATAGAAAACCAGTATAAGTGATTTAAATTCGCAATCTGATAGGGGTTAAAGGCTGAACCGTTTCCATTTGGTGTTTCAGCGGTCTGGGCATGGATAAAACCACTCAAAACCAATGAAATCAAAAGGATTATATATTTTTTCATGTATTTCTCCTTACTTCATCATAAGGCATTTTTTGCTGATAATGCCATGTTTTGTCTTTAGCTGATAAAAATAGACGCCTGAGCTCATTTGCTGACCCTGCCGATCTTTACCATCCCACTCTATCTCATATTTCCCTTTTGCTTTGTAAGCTCTTGTAAGAGTCTTGACCAACTGGCCTTTGAGATTATATACAGACAATTCCATATCTCCTGATTGTTTTAACTCATAAGCAATCACAGTGCTTGGGTTAAATGGATTTGGATAGTTTTGATAAAGACTGATATCCGGTTTATGAAGGTTTAACTCATCTGTATCTGCAAAGACCTCCTCAGAAATAAATGAATTTGACAGGTAATTCAGTGAATCATCAAAAACAAACTGCTGAAATCCATAAACAGGACCTAAGGTTGTTATGATACAATAGTCTCCAAAGGCATTAACTGAGCGACTTTTACCAAATTCATCATCTCCATAATAGAATGGAATCCCACAGGGAAAGGAAGCTGTCAGATTGTGTTCAAAGTCGTGCACAATGTCTCCATTCATGATATAGACATTACCGGATTGTGCCACGGCATATTCATAGTAATAAATATCTTGATAACCGATACCTGCACTTGATGTGCCCATCTGATAAAAGTGATATGCCCCTCCGTTATTATTGATAAAACAATAATTGTGTGTCCATTCACTGCTATCCGGTCCGGGTGATAAAATAGTATTAAAAAAAACGACTAATTTCTCACTGGTTTTGACAGCACTTATTACACGCTCGTTGGGTGAAAAATTAAAATTCCATTTAAGAGAGTTATCTTCATTTAAGCAAAATGCTTTATGAAGATTAATGACGATTAACTCTCCTGATTCATTGCCAATAGCCTTGATAAAGTCGGTACAATTACCTGCAATGGCAACTGGATTAGTAATTTGGTTATTTTCAATATTGGCATAAAAAAGACTGTCCTGACGGGTAAAGACAAGCTGTAGTGAATTTCCTCTTTTAGTAATTGAATTGTTACCAGAGCAGTTTATGGTTTGTTGTCTGATATATTCTCCGGTGGAAGATATAAAATGAGTGGTAATACATGAGCCTGAAAGGTTGTAGGAGTAGATGATATCGCCGTTATCCTGAACTGTCAATGGATGATTGTCAGGATTTACAGAATTAGCAGGCATGATGAGCAGAGGATTAGCCCAAAGCATAGCACCCTGTTCATCATACTTATTCAAAAATAAGTCTAAATTTTTTAATTTATAAGCCACTACCAGGCTGGAATCCGGACTTAATGAAATACGGGGAGTGTACTTGAGTGAGTTGGTCGTTCCAGTACCTAATTCATGAGAAACGATAATTGGGGATTCCCATTTTTTGATTCCCTGGGGACTAATCCCTTGCATTAAAGTAACAAATTTGTCATCATGGCTTTCTGTCCAGATATGATAAATATAGCCGTTAAAAAAAACACTGGAATCATAAGAAACTCTTTCTGAGGGAATCCAGGCAAATATCAGCATACTAAAGCTGATAAAGATGAAAAGTAAAAAGCTTTTTTTCATTATTCCTCCTTTTTTAATTTCTACTATAAGGAATTTAAAATTGTTGTCAAGAAGTAATTCTGAGAATCAGTTTTTTCTCTCAATTATCATATTGTCCCATAAATTCATCAGATTAACTATGCTACCCGGATAAGTTGAATCCACACTTTGTGTTTTATAGGGAAAAACGCTTGTTTTATTAGTCATAACAGCTATTCCAATAATCGGATGTTGCTGAGTGAAATGAGTGGTAAAGAGCGGATCAGCCATCAGGTCAGCGATTTGACAGCTCATTTTGAGTCTGTTATTTGTCTGATCAATCTCAAAGGTAATATCGGCTATTCGTATCAGATCGTTTTTCCCTCTGCCTTTTATCCGGTACAATCCTGGTTTAAAACCTACCATCGGTACATTGATATAGGTCATTGCCCATACCGTCCCTTCATCTTTATTGCTGGCGATGACAAACATGTAAGAATAGTATTCAGTAAACATTTTTGAATGAAAAGGAAATCCTCCTTCTCGGTTTTGAATCAGTCCATAGATTTTTTTGTCTGAATATGCGAAGTAACTTTCTCTGATATCCAGAAAATCGGGTATTTTCTCATTAATAGGCGAAGTCGAAAGCTTTGTCATCTGCTGTATCAAAGGAAATCCACGCTGACTTCGATGGAGTTTTGAAACGGACAGACTCACTTCATCTGCATATAAGTACATAGAACAAAATAGGATCACATAGAATATAAGCAGTTTGAGATAATCGATATGTTTTGTAACAAGCAGGTTGCTTGTTCTACAACTAACTTGTGAAAATCGGTTGTAACGTAAGCTACCAGCTTGCGTATGAATATGTTTTGTAACAAGCAGGTTGCTTGTTCTACAACTAACTTGTGAAAATCGGTTGTAACGTAAGCTACCAGCTTGCGTATGAATATGTTTTGTAACAAGCAGGTTGCTTGTCCTACAACTAACTTGTGAAAATCGGTTGTAACGTAAGCTACCAGCTTGCGTATGAATATGTTTTGTAACAAGCAGGTTGCTTGTCCTACAACTAACTTGTGAAAATCGGTTGTAACGTAAGCTACCAG
>JAGOCT010000029.1:8897-11064 GCA_017998585.1 Candidatus Cloacimonadota bacterium
GTATGAATATGTTTTGTAACAAGCAGGTTGCTTGTCCTACAACTAACTTGTGAAAATCGGTTGTAACGTAAGCTACCAGCTTGCGTATGAATATGTTTTGTGACAAGCAGGTTGCTTGTCCTACAACTAACTTGTGAAAATCGGTTGTAACGTAAGCTACCAGCTTGCGTATGAATATGTTTTGTGACAAGCAGGTTGCTTGTCCTACAACCAGAACCTTGTTTGTTAACTTGCATTACAGGAAAGTAAAACGACCAGGATGGTCGTTCTACTGTTTGCTGTTGAATAAATCTACTCAATTTATAATTTCATTCCGGTATAGAGATTGACACTGATTCTTGCTGATTCATAGATAGTAGGTAAGCCGGATCCGGGATGTGTACCTCCACCTACCAGATAACAGTTCTTCAGCTCTTCAAAGCGGTTTCGTGGTCTGAAGTAAAGCATTTGATCCAGGCTGTGAGCCAGATTGAAAGTAGCTCCATAGAAAACGTTGTATTCATCAGACCAGTCTTTTGGGCAAATGACTTTTTCAACTTCAATACAGTCTCTGATATCTTCCAAACCAGGTACTTTTTGAGAAATCAAATCGATTACATGGTCTCTGTAAGCTGATTTTTGTTTATCCCATTGAATACCGCTTTTATTGTTAGCAACCGGCACCAGCACGTAAAGGGCAGACTTTCCTTCAGGTGCCAGAGAAGGATCAAGAGCAGAAGGGTTTTGAATATAGAAGGCAGTATCCTGATGAAGTTTTTTTCGTTTGAAAATATCATCGACATTTTCTTTGTAAGACTCTCCGAAGAAGATATTGTGATGCGGTAAATCCACTTTCTTATTCAGACCCAGATAAAGCATAAAAGTCGAGCAGGAATACTTTTTCTGTTTGAGTTTGCTTTTACTGTATTTCTTCAAAACACCCTCTTCAACCAGATTTGCCATGGAATAAGCAAAGTCGCTGTTGATGAAAACTGCATCTGCAAAGACTTTTGATCCATCAGACAATTCTACACCTTTGACTGTATGATCACTGATAATCAGTTGTTTGACAGAGGTATTCAGTTTTATCTCACCGCCGTCTTCTTCTATCACCTTTGTCATTACTTCAGAAATCTGATTTAAACCACCCATCACATGATAAATCGCACTATGATGCTCGATATAAGGGATAATAGTAAAGGCAGCTGGACAATCCCATGGAGACATTCCTAAGTATTTTGCCTGAAAAGTAAAGCTTAGTTTTAGCTTTTCATCGGTAAAATAGTTCCCCAAATTATCAAAAAGAGATTTGCCAATCGCCATGTGAGGCACTGCGGCTAAAAACTGTTTGGAGAAAAATTTGGAAAAATGACCGTAATCGCTTTGCAGGCAATTATACATTTTCTCATATCGTATAGCTTCTGCATCCATGAATTTATCAAGCCCATCTTCATTACCCGGAAAAAGTCGCACAATATCATCCTTCATATCTTTTAGATCAGTCCGAGAATCAATGTGAAAGTCTTTAAAATACAAACGGTACATAGGCTCCAGTTGTTTAATATCCAATAATTCTTCTGTTTTTCTGCCAACCGCATTAAACATCTCATCCAGCACAAATTTCATCATTAAAAAAGTGGGACCTGTATCAAAACGGTAGTCTCCCAAATCAATACGGGCATTCCTACCGCCTACGCGGTCTGATTTCTCAAATACTGTTACCTGATAACCATGATGTTGAAGTAACATACCGGCTGTCAGTCCGCCTGGTCCGGCACCTACAATAATGACTCTTTTGTTCTTAGCCATATCTACCTCTTTTTTATCATTCTTTTTTGTATAAGCTAATACAAAAAAAGCGCATCGTCAAGAAAAAATTAAAAATCCATAGACAGCATCGTTAAAGATAATAAATTTCCTTTATAAGGTCCCATTCCAAGGGCTAAATCACAGAAAGATACATTTTTATTTTCATGTTTAAACCTAAAGGGTTGAAGTTTTAAATTGATCGTATAGATAAATGGAGATGGCAAATTGCCTTCCTGGTTAAGTAATTCTGTTCTCTGTCCGAGGAGTACTGATGAAGAAAGAGATACTGCAGGACACCAAACGCCATTTGCCTGAAAACCGATAGCACATGTTACAGGAATGGAGTTTCCATTACCCCATAAAATACAAATATCTGTTT
>JAGOCT010000030.1 GCA_017998585.1 Candidatus Cloacimonadota bacterium
TGGTAGCTTGCTCTACATAAATGACCAGGATGATCGTTCTACGATTACTCTCTTTTAGCAAGCTGGTAGCTTGCTCTACATAAATGACCAGGATGATCGTTCTACGATTACTCTCTTTTAGCAAGCTTGTAGCTTGCTCTACATAAGCGACCAGGATGATCGTTCTACGATTACCTTTTTCTGATCTGTTTTTTTGAGATTTTCATGCTAAGATCATACATTTTTAACTTGTGATGCGTACTCATTCACTCATTAGCTTGCTTAGCATAAAAACTTTATATTTTACAATTCAGAACTCTTAATTAACCCCTAAATGCTTATCTGTCAATCTCTCTTCATTTTACTTGACATGAACGCCCTTGTAAAAAAATATGCTAAGTGAGTTAATAATTGTAGAATAGAGGTAATTATGTTTTTAGCTGAACAACATTTAGATAAAGCCAAAGAAATTGTGCTTAAACACCGTAAAAAAAGATCCTGTAAAAAATGCTATGACAGAGGATATATCGGCACTTCCCCTGAGAATACACTAGTCGTTTGTGAAAAATGTGTTGATGTGGAAAAAGCCATGGAAGAATGGAAAGAATATGTAAAAACCGATCCTCAGTTAATGGAAGATTTTAAAGATTTATTTGAAGAAGAAACTAAAGAAGCTGAATCAACAGAAGAAACTCCTGCTGAAAATAAAGAAGCAGAATAATCGTACTACGATTTAAGGGGCGTATATTATGTATAAATCAATCGACTTAAAAGAAAAAGCATCCGATTTTGAGAAAAAGGTTGCAGAATACTGGCAGGATAAACAAATCCCTGATAAAAGCATCACCAATCGTGAAGGCGCTCAAAAATTTGTCTTTTTTGAAGGGCCTCCAACTGCTAATGGTAAACCTGGTATTCACCATGTGATTGCCCGTTCTATCAAAGATACGGTATGCCGTTACAAAACCATGCGTGGCTATCAGGTCAAGCGTAAAGCCGGTTGGGATACTCACGGTCTCCCTGTTGAAATTGAAGTGGAAAAAAAATTAGGCTTGCACAACAAAAAAGAAGTGGAAGAATACGGAATTGAAAAATTCTGTGTGGCTTGCCGCGAATCTGTCTTTTCTTATGAAAAAGAATGGCAGAATATGACCAAAACCATGGGTTACTGGATTGATTTAAAAAATCCATATATCACTCTGGATAATAATTATATCGAGTCTGTTTGGTGGATTTTACGCCAGTTTTTTGATAAAAACCTGATTTATAAAGGACACAAAATCGTTCCTTACTGCCCAAGTTGTGGTACTCCGCTCTCTTCTCATGAAGTGGCTCAGGGTTATGAAGACGTGGAAGATCCTTCTGTATTTGTTAAATTTAAATTAATTGATAATGAAAATACCTATTTTCTTGCCTGGACTACTACGCCTTGGACATTGATTTCTAACGTAGCGTTGGTCGTTAATCCGGATGAAAAATATGTAAAAGTTCGCATGGTTAAAGAAGAAAAAGAAGAATTTCTCATTTTGGCTAAAGCCAGATTAGCTGTTTTGGATGATGAATATGAAATCGTTCAGGAAATGCCTGGTATTGATCTGGAATATCAGAAATATGAACCGCTCTTTACTTACGTAACACCTGATAAGCCAGCCTATTACGTGGCTTGCGGTGATTATGTATCTATGGAAGATGGTACAGGTATCGTTCATACAGCGCCTGCATTTGGTCAGGATGACTATATGATCGGTATGAAATACAATCTGCCATTTATCCAACCTGTTGATGATGCGGGTAAATTTACTGAAGAAGTAACAGATTATAAAGGACTTTTTGTTAAAGAAGCTGATAAATCCATTATCCGTGCCCTGAAAGACAGTGGTCATCTGTATAAAAGATCTCAGATTATCCACTCTTATCCTTTCTGCTGGCGCTGTAAAAGCCCATTGATCTACTATGCGCGCTCTACCTGGTATATCAGAACCAGTGAATATAAAAATCAGATGATTCATAATAATCAGCAGGTAAACTGGTATCCTCAGTTTGTGGGTGAAAAACGCTTTGGCGAATGGCTGGACAATAATGTGGACTGGGCGCTTTCCCGTGACAGATTCTGGGGAACTCCGCTGAATATCTGGAAATGTGATGACTGTAATGAAATGGTCAGCATCGGTTCGATCGAAGAACTCCGTCAGCGTGGTAAAATGGAAGATGGCTCTGATGTCCCTGAAAACATTGAATTACACAGACCATTTATTGACAGAATTAAAATCCCTTGCCCAAAATGCCAGAAAGATACATATCGTACACCTGAAGTCATTGACTGCTGGTTTGACAGTGGTTCAATGCCTTTTGCACAATGGCATTATCCTTTTGAAAATAAAGACATCTTTGAGAGTGAGCTTTTCCCTGCTGACTTTATCAGTGAAGGTATTGATCAGACCCGTGGCTGGTTCTATACTTTATTGGCAATCTCTACCATTTTACGTGGCGAAAGCCCTTACAAAAACGTATTGGTCAATGATCTGATCTTAGATAAGAATGGTCAGAAAATGTCTAAAACCAGAGGCAATTCCGTTGATCCGATGGAAATCATGGATAAATACGGTGCAGATGCGGTTCGCTGGTATCTTTTACATGTCAGCCCTCCATGGACACCTACAAAATTTGATGTCAAAGGCGTTGAAGAAATCTATGGTAAATTTATTGGTACTTTAAAGAATGTGTATTCTTTCTATGTAACCTATGCCAGCATTGATAATTTCCATCCAAAAGATCATGCAGACCATACACAGAGAGAATCTGAGCTGGATCACTGGATTTATTCCAAATTAAACAGTCTGATCACTACTGTAGTTGATAATAATGAAAAATATGACTTTACACGCAGTCTAAGAGCTATTCAGAAATTCGTTCTTGATGATCTGAGCAACTGGTATGTTCGCCGTTCCCGTCACAGATACTGGGCGATGGAACTGACCAATGATAAGATTGAAGCCTATCTGACACTCTTTGAAGTGATGATCAGTCTGTCAAAACTCATAGCACCATTTGCGCCTTATATCGCTGATGCGATTTATACCGGTTTGAGATCTGCTGAAGGTCTTGAAAATCTGAGTGTTCATCTCGAAGAATACCCTGTTTGTGATCAGTCCAGAATCAACACCAAACTCGAAAAAGAAATGGACTTAGTGGTTGATTTCGTTACCATGGGACGTGCGGCACGTAATCAGGTACAGATCAAGGTTCGTCAGACTTTGAGCGCTTTGTATCTGCCTAAAAAACATGCTGAGCTCGTTCAGAGAATGAGAGACCTGATTATTGAAGAAATCAATGTGAAAGAGCTTTTATTCCTCGATGAAGATAACGATGTGGTGAAATGGCAGGCAAAGTTAAACTTCAAAACAGCCGGTCCAAAATATGGTAAAGACGTACAGATTATTTCCAAAGCGCTGGAAAATATCGCTGTCAATGAGATATTATCTGCATTTGAAGGTAACAAACCTTATATTCTCAAGCTCAACGATCAGGAATATGAAATCGCTTCTGAAGACCTGATGATCTCAATCGCTCCAGTACAGGGTTTTGCGTTTGAAAACAACCGTCAGAATTATGTGGCACTGGATGTCAATATGACACCTGAACTGATTTTAGAAGGTCATGCGCGTGAAGTGGTCAATAAAATCCAGTTTACCCGTAAGGAAATGAAGTTTGAGATCATGGACAGAATCCGTGTTCATTACTTCTGTCCTGAAGAAGTCTGCAATGCCCTGAAAATTTATCAGGATTATATCAAGAGTGAAACACTTAGCAATGAAATCCTCAGGGCAGATAATATCACTGAAGATATGAAAGAATGGGATATCAACGGACATAAGTTCTTCCTCAAAATCGAAAAAATGTAAAGCATTCGTCATTTAATGTATAGACGGCTATCATGGCTGTTTGCAATATTAGTAGCGCAAGCTGATCGCTTGCGCTACAGTTTTATCAATTCGCAATATCTACAAAAGGTCTAGTGAGTATTATACTTGCACACTGAATTTAGCTGATCTGTGAGGAGGATTCCTCTATTTCTTTATTTACACAAACTAATAAATTGGAACGTTTATTGCATTAAATTTATATGCCAAAATAAAAATGGGAGGATTCAATGAAGAAGACAGGCATCTTATTCGTTCTGTTGTTGTGTATTTCTCTGCTGGCGGCAATGAATGTATGGGAGACAGCTTCAAAAGTGTATGAAAGCTCATCCATCAGTAGTAACCAAGCCTGTGTGGAAATGCCAAATGGTGTGGTTTATGTATGGGCAGAAAGCCGAAATGAAGTGAGAAAACTTTATGTCCAGTATTTTAATGAAAATGGTCAGAAACTATGGGCAGACTCAGGTCTTCTCTTGGCTGAAAGTTCACAGCATCAATCCAACCCTTCGATTATCAAAGCGGATGATAACTCAGTGATTATCGCCTGGTCAGGGTATAGCATGCAAAGTAATCGGACCTTCCATATGCAAAAGCTTGATATGAGCGGGCAGTTACTTTGGGGTAATGCTGGAATCGAACTGCCAGAACAAAGTAATGAGTATGCTCAGGCAAAAATCTTCTCTGACAATATGGGAGGAGCAATCTATTTAACTGATGGAAACGATGGTATTTATTTAAAGCATATCAGCTCTTCAGGCAATCAGATTAGTCAATATAGATTACCTATTACTGCATATTGTTTTGATTTAGTCTGTTTGACAAATGACGGATACTATCTCGCTTATAATGATGGCAGCAATAGTCGTTTGTTAAAGCTCAACTTAAATGGAGAGACTGTATGGGATATTGCTGTGTTTAGCGAGATGTTTACAGGTAACCTATTATTACCTGCTGCCAATGGGAATCTTTTTTATATTGTAAAGACTAATGTCAATACAATTGCCCAAAAGATCAGTCCTCAGGGCGAAATCATGTGGACTCAGAACAAAGTACTTCACAGTAATAGATCAATACAACCCAAAATTCAAAAGGATGAAAACCAGTATGTAATGTTGTTTAATGATTATTTAGTATTGGATACTGCAAAATACGATGAGGATTTAAATCTGTTGTGGGGACCAGTAAGCACGGTTTCCAGCAATGTTATGAATGCCAGTATCCTGCTTAGTGATAATCACAACATCTATCTGTACTGGATTAGAGATTTTGATTCTATCCCAGACCAAATGTACAATCAGGTCATCAACAGCTCTGGTCAAGCTTTATATGGCAACGAAGGACGTTTCTTAACTGAATTTACTTCTTACCCAGTCTTAACAGCAAAGAAAGTAGGTAATAAACACAGTCTGATCAATTGTTTGAATGAAGGGAAAATTGATGTACACTTTATGGACACTGTAAATAATCAGCTGGTATCAGAAACACCTGTCAACTTAATACAGGGTCATGGCGGATATGCTGAAGTCATCAAACTGTTTAATTATAATAATCAGCATTATGTATTTTCCTATCGATATAATGATGCAACGGGTTTTCAGCATTTTCTTCAAATATATGATGCAGACGGTGTTGAGGTCTCTCCGGAAAACGGAATTGCTATTTCTCCTTTATCTGATCTTGTTAATTTTGGAGATTGTGCAGTTAAGATGGATCCTCAGGGCAATTTCATCTTTTCATGGGTTGCATTGGAAGATGGATTCAAGAGAGTGAAAATTCAGAAAATCAATCCTCAGGGAGAACTAAATTATCTTCCAAACGGACTTTTAATACTCAGCGCAAATGATATGAATATTGACTATATGACGATAGAATTTGGAACAGCAGAGAATGAGTATTTTTTCTATTTTAAAGCAATAGATGGCAGTTTATCAAGTTATATTGTTGGACAGAGAGTATATCAGGATAATGTCATGTGGGGACTGCAGGGAAAGACACTCATCAAGAAAAGTACAATAGATGAGTTTGATCCAAACAATGTTGAATGTAATCTTTTTTATGAAGGCACTAATGATAGACTTTTCTTCTGGAGAGAAGGTTCATTAAATGTAAGTCCTGCCATTCGTTATTTAATGATTGACAGTGATGGCAATCCAATACAGGGTATCGACCCTCAAGGCGTTTTGTTGTTTGAACTTCCTGAAACGACTTATATAAGTGGATTAAAATTGCTAAAGCTTCAAGATAAGACTTTGGTTTTCTTTTCAAATAACATATCAAATAACATAGATATGTGGAGCAGTAAGCTATATTATGCAATCATTGACGAAACAGGACAGCTCCTTGTACCTGCTACAGAACTGCTTACACAAGAGGGAATATGGATGTATTCTTTAGAATGGAACGGTAAAGTAACCTTATACTTTGATGATTATTCCAGTAATTTATACAAACTTCAGTATCATCTGACAGAAAACGGTTTAACTGCTGATGCTGGTTTCCCTCAGTTTATCCACAGTAATTTGATTTCAAACTTTAATTATCATTATCCCATATCAATGCATAATCGTACATTATGTCTGATAATAGATTATAGTTCAGTGAATATGACAGTCTTTAACGAGAATGTATTGCCTATGGGAGGTTTGTCAGAAATTGCTTCATCTGATATCAATGAGATTAATGGTATTCAATGCTGTAAAATTGACAATCAATCTGCGCTCCTTGCCTGGAGATATAATTATAATTGTTATGAAGAATATTTTACACAGGGCTGGAATCTGCAAAAGGTATCCATAACAGATTACACCGACACTCAGAATATCGTCAGTCAGGAAAGCCGGATCGTGCTAAACCAAAATTATCCTAATCCTTTCAATCCCAGCACAAAGATCAGTTATCAGCTGAAAGATGCCGGAGATACTGAACTGAATATATACAACGTCAAAGGTCAGAAAGTAAAAACACTGGTAAATGAATATCTTCCTGCCGGCAATCACGAAATCGTCTGGAATGGTCTTGATAGCAATGGCAATCAGGTCTCATCCGGTATTTACTTCTATAAACTGAGTACTTCACTTTCTACTCAGGTAAAAAAAATGGTCTTAATAAAATAAGAGATAATTTGACAAGAAAAGCGGGAGGAGTCCCGCTTTTTTATATCTTATAGTTGTAGCGCAAGCAACCTGCTTGCGAATGTAAATTTTTCATGCTTTTCGTGGTGAATCAAACAATGTATCACGCGGAAAAGATTGTATCAAAATCAACTGCTCTTGACAGGAATTTGTAATCATTAATCATTCACAATTAAACGTACCACCCCGTCACTCCGTGCCACCCCTCCAGTGGAGGGATGCCCCTTTGGGGCGGGGTGTTAAGTTCGCTTAGTTGTAGCGCAAGCAACCTGCTTGCGAATGTAAATTTTTCATGCTTTTCGTGGTGATTCAAACAATGTATCACGCGGAAAAGATTGTATCAAAATCAACTGCTCTTGACAGGAATTTGTACTCATTTTTCATTCACAATTAAACGTACCACCCCGTCACTTCGTGCCACCCCTCCATCGGAGGGGAATTTATATTGTTCGATTATTTTTCAAACATACATCTGAAAAAACAATACTCTGATCAGTGTTTTTTTCTCGCAAAGAACGCAAAGTGCGCAAAGAAGAGGGTATGTAAAGTAAGATTCCCGTAGTAATGATCGCCTCCCTGATCCGTAGGGATTTGCGAAGCGAAGTGCCGTAAATCCGAAAAAGATAAAGAAGTCATCCTGATCAGTGTTTTTTCTCGCAAAGAACGCAAAGAACGCAAAGAAGAGCTTACGCCGTAAATCCGAAAAAGAATGAATTGTGTTTTAAAAATCATTCAGGGGAGAATGATGACAGACGCTTGATCATCTCCCAGACTGTTATCATAGCCAAAGGTACATCTGAACAGCTTTTTCCCTAAATTTTTGCTTTTTTCCTGATGATATTTTAAGTTTATCCGTTCGCCTGCATTATGATTTTCAGGATGCCACAGATGGACAGGATAATCATTATAAAAGGGATTGATCCCTTTAATCCCTGAAAAATACAATCTTCTGCCGAAGTCATCATCTTCATTTCCCCAGCCTATATAATTTTCATCATAACCGTTTATGCGAATATAATCTTCCCGAAAGATGCCGGCAACACCCCCTCGGAACTTGGTTCCCGATTTTTTCAGATGAAGGAAATGACATAGACGCTTAAAAAGGTCTTTCTTAAATTGTTTTTTTACTCGTTTGCATTGTTGTTGGGTAATAACGGATTCGTATTCACCATGAGAGATAAGTGTTTCGTCCATCAGAATAGCTTGCGCCTGAGTAGTTCTGACAGGCCAAGCCACTACAAAATAGCCTTTTTTGGCATGATCAATCATCGTTTTTAAAAAATGACGGGTATAGACTAAATCCTGATCCAGGAAAATCAGGAAATCTCCTGAAGCATATCTGACACCGTTATTGCGGCATCTGGCAAGTCTGAACCCTTTATCTGCCTGGGTCACATATTTTACCGGACATGAAAGCTGTGGCTTAAATTCATTTAGAATACTAAGCATATCTTCTGAAGATCCATCATCTGCAATAATCAATTCCTCAATTGTAACACTCTGATGACAGAGAGAAATCAGGGATTTTCTGAGAAAATCAGGTCTGTTGTAGGTATTGATAATGATACTTGTTTTCATGAATCAACGTCTTTTAATCTCATTAAGCAAATCACTCAGACTTTTATTTAAAGATTCCTTAAAAAAGAATTCTTTCATCTGTTGACGATGTTTCTGAAACTGATCATGATCGAAGTGATCCATTGATGCTAACAATTCATTGAAATGATAACATTTACAACCAGGAGTGACTTCTTCATAATCATAGTATATCCCGCGCATATCACTGATGTACGAATGTTTGTCAAAACAGAAGAAGATAATCGGTTTATCGAGCAGGAGGTAATCAATATAAATGGAAGAATAATCGGTAATCAGGCAATCTGTAAAAGTTAAGAATGGATAAATGTCTGTTGCACTATTTAAAAATCGAATATGAGAAAAATCTTCAAAACGGGTATGGAGATTTTGGTGCATCTTGACCAGCAGAATATCATTTCTTTGGCTTAAAAATTCATTCCACTGTTCGAAGTCAATATGAGCTTCTTTTAAAAAGTCTTTTTTCCCATCACGAAAAGTAGGTAACCAGATAAATACTTTTTCGAATTGAGTGAGTTCATCAAGAAGTTTGACTTCATATTCGGATTCAAATTGGTAGATCAGCTCTCTGAGAATTTTTTTATCAGTATTCAAAATTGTATTTCTGGGGAGTGGGGCATAGGTGAGATGTTGGTCATTTAAACGAAATGCAGATTTGAAGGTACGGGCTGTTTCTCTGGAGCTGACAGTTAGCAAATCAGGTCGTTTATACAAAGCCGGAAAGCTAATTTTTTTGAAAAGATAAGTTAAGAAATTAAACTGATACTTCCAGGCATTAGCCCCTTTTTGAATGTCAAATTCAATACGTTTTAAGGCAAGTCCATGCCACAGATTGACATAGACAGCGCGAAAAGAATACCAGTAGCCGGTATCTGTCAGATTGGTATTGGTGATATGATACTTTGCCTTTTTCATGAACGAAACAGCCTGACGGCTTTTTTGATAGTAAGCTTCAAATCCCATTTGATTGAGCTTTTCGCTCATTTCCTGACTGCGTGAAATCCAGATTGCACGTATCTCCGGATGATGTGCTTTGATATACAAATAAAGATATTTGCTGTTGTCAGAAAATCCTTTGTTGTAAGTGCCAAAACACCATAAATTGGGGTCTCTCTTTACGAATCCATTTAAATAATATGCTATAAAACGATATGAGAGAAAAAGGTTTTTTATGATTTTTTCGATATGCTTTAATTTCATAATGACTAGAATCGTCCTCTGGCTATATGTTTGTGTTGTAGCCGAAGCTAACAGCTTGCGAAGATTTGTCAGGCAGTTTGCTTGACCAGGCGAATTTAATCTGTAACAGGTACATCAGATTCTTTTTCCAGCATGACAATTTCATTGATCTGGTACATTTGCTTAAATAATCCAGCGTAATACTCAACGCGGTCTTTACGGAATTTTTTATAGAGACTGTTTTTGGGTCTGAGGTGATGAATACTGACTGAGTCTGTTTCTGGTGAGATTAAGCCATGATTCATCGCTTTGATAAAGAAAGCGGAATGTTCGACTGTTTTTAATTCATCATCCCAGCGTAATTCCTTAATCTTATCAGTTTTTGCAATGAAGAAATTGACGACCATATCATAGAATTTCAAATCGTCTTTGATTTTATAAGGTTTTTTTAGTTTGTAAAGTACCTGATTGTCAATATTCATACGACAGGCGCAATCCACCTTCTTTTTCCCTCTGTTATAGACAGAACCAGCCAGGATATCGATCTCAGGATACTTTTCAATCAGATGGACAAAGCGTTCAATCTTTGTATGGCGGGTAAAAACGTAATCATCGTCCAGCAGGATAAAGTAAGGGGTTTTCGTATGACTGAGCAGGTAATTTCTGCCAAAACTGGCTCCCTGATCGAAGTCAAGGCGAAAATAGGTGAGATTGAATGGATAAGATTTGTCAGGAAGAGAAGGTTGCTCGCTGTCATCTGCAATTAAGATGTTTACATCTTTTCCTAAAAAACCATAGTGTAAATCGATGGAATCCAATGCTTTTTTTAATGCTTCTGGTCTTTCAAAGGTCTTGATGAAAAAAGTCAGTTTTCTGAAATCCTGTCTAAGCTGTTCAAGTTGAGAACCGTATTGATGCTTGAGCCAATAATGATACAGCGTTTTTAACATGATAAGCCTTTTAACTGACAGCCCAGTAATGAATGACTGTAAAAGCAATTGATACCGCAATCCAGGCATTGTATTCTGTATGGTGAATCCAGTGCTTGAATGACCATTTACACCATAAACGGCTGATTTTGAATTG
>JAGOCT010000031.1 GCA_017998585.1 Candidatus Cloacimonadota bacterium
AAAATTCCTTAGGTAAATTGATACTTACTCCAGCTTTAATTTCTGATGGAATTGTCATTGTATAATCTACATATTTATGTTTGTAATCAACATCTGCTGAATGAATATAACTTAAGCCTGCATTGAATGTTTGGCTCTGGTACAAAATTCCTGGTTGAAGACGAAAGAAATAGCGACGAAATCTTAACAAATCAACTTTTCCTTCATTTCTATATTCTCCAAAATTTTGCATATTGAGTATAGAATTGATTCCTACTGATAAATGCTCATTAATCTCTTGTGATGTTGTCAGTGTAAACTGATGATTTTCATAAGTAGGCTGATAATCTACTGTTGTCCCAATTTGGGGAATTGATCTGACAAAACTGTAGTATTTTAATGAATTGACTAATGAATAAGATAATCCAAAATGAGTGTTGTGAAGAGGTTTAAACGTTAATGCTAAAGATCCGATAGGAGCAGGAGACTGGTATTTGTGGTTGTCATATTGGTTAAACTCTTTTATGTTACCTTTAACGATAAACTCCATATTCAGACTTGCATATTTATCGAGCATTGAGGCTGGATTGTGAATACCATAATCAGCTCCACCTGTTAAAGCAATCCCTGTATGACCTCGACCTGCCATGTCTGAGTTAAGAAAGTTTTTTGAATATTGATCATAAAAACCCTGAGCAAAGTCAGGTCCGACGTAATTTACCGGTTGTGCTGATAATTTAAGACATATCAACATAGACAGAACAAAAAAGATTCTTTTCATTATTTACTCCTGAGACATAAGAAATATGGTTTGATCTCTTTTTGGCCCTACAGAAACGATAGAGACAGGAATTTCCAGCAAGGATTCGATTTTCTTGACATATAATTGGGCATTAAGCGGTAAAGATTCCCAGGTTTTACATTGCGAAATATCTTCAGTCCATGTATTCATGGAGATATAAACGGGCTCTGCATTTTCCAGAATACGCTGATCAGAGGGGAATTCATTGATCATCTGTCCATTGATTTTGTATCCTGTACAGATTTTTAATTCATCCAGTCCACTTAAGACATCAAGTAACGTAAGTGCTACACTGTCAATTCCATTAATCATCACTGAGAATTTGGCTGCGACTACATCAAACCAGCCACAACGTCTCGGACGACCAGTTGTAGAACCATATTCGTTTCCTTGTTTTCTTATTTGTTCGCCAACAGGATTGTCTTGTTCAGTTGGAAATGGACCTGAACCTACTCGAGTAAAATAAGATTTAAATACTCCTATCAGCAGGTCAATCTGGTTTGGAGGAAACCCGGTTGCCACTGAAATTCCACCAGATACAGTATGAGAAGAGGTTACATAAGGATATGTACCAAAATAGATATCCAGTAAAGTCCCCTGTGCGCCTTCAAAGAGAATATCTTTATTATCTTTATAATATTGATCGAGTAAATAAGGCAAATTAACCTTATAATCATTGACTCTCTGTCCGAAAGCGTATAGAGAATCAGATTGTTCTTTGAGTTCTACATCATCAATTTGAATGTTGTGATACTGATAAAGAAAAGATAAACGATAATATATAAAATCAAGGTCATTTAAATCACAGATTCTCAAACCTAATCGTGAAATAGAATCAGAATAGCAGGGACCAATTCCTCTTTTAGTAGTGCCTATCTTTTTTGCACCAGCAAGAGTTTCTACTTTCTCATCTAACAATTTATGGATTGGAAGTACAATGGAAGCCCTTTCATCGATAAAGAAACGGCCTTTGAAAGTGATACCTTTTTCAACAAGAGCAGACATCTCATTTTCAAGCTGTACAGGATCAATTACAACACCAGATCCCAGAGCACATTTTTTCTCTGAATGAAAGATACCAGAAGGTATCAGGTGCATGACAAATTTATGATTATCAAACTGAATCGTGTGACCAGCGTTGCTTCCTCCCTGAAAGCGAACGATAATATCAGCATCACTTGCTAAAACATCAACAATTTTTGCTTTCGCTTCATCTCCAAAGAGACATCCTAAAACAGCTGTTGTACTCATTTAATTACTCCTTGTATATCTCATACCATAACAATATGAAATACAATCATTTATTCATTTTCTAACTAAAGATAAGATAATTAAGGAAATATATCTTGTCAACCTAAAATATGAAAAAATAAATTTCTTGTACGCCTAATTGATTTTTTCCTGTATTAATTTCTCAATTATCTGACTTGATTTAAACCCATCAGCTTCAGCTGCGTAAGAAACTAATACTCTGTGTCTCAGAACCATATCAGCCACTTTTCTGACATCATCGATAGCCGGAGACAGTCTGCCTTCAAGTGCCGCCTGGATTTTTGCTGCCTGAATTAAATATTGTGAAGCACGAGGCCCGGCTCCCCATGTAACCCATTTTTTGATAAAGTCAGGCGCATCACTACTCGCAGGACGGGTGGCACGAACCAGACGAACTGCATAAGTCAGCACATGATCACTGATTGGAATCTCATAAAGTGCAGACTGAATGTTTAAAATTGCCTCATGAGAAATGACAGGTTTGGGTTCTGAAGCATGTTTACTGGTAGTACTGATAACGATTTGTTTTTCTTCTTCAAAATCTGGATAATCAATGATAATGTTTAGCATAAAACGATCTAACTGAGCTTCTGGTAAGGGATAAGTACCTTCTTGTTCAATTGGATTTTGTGTCGCAAGTACCAAAAAGGGAGCTGCTAAAGGATAGGTTGTATTACCTACACTTATTTGAAACTCCTGCATTGCCTGTAAAAGCGCAGATTGAGTCTTTGGAGGGGTTCGGTTAATCTCGTCTGCTAAAATCAGATTTGCGAAAACAGGCCCTTTGATAAATTGAAAGTATCTGGATCCGTCATTTTTATTCTCAGTCAGGACTTCTGTACCAGTGATATCAGAAGGCATTAAGTCTGGCGTAAACTGAATGCGGCTGAATTTTAACTGAAGTATTTTCGCTAATGTCGATATCATAAGCGTTTTTGCCAGTCCGGGTACACCTTCAATGAGACAGTGTCCGTTGGCAAAAAGTGCTATCATGATTTGTTCAATCACTTTATCCTGACCAATTATTACTTTATGCAGTTCATTTAAAATTAGGGTTTTTGTGTTTTTTAGATTATCCAGTATTTCTAAATTATTCGCTTGTGGGCTCATTTTTTTCTCCGTTTTTTATAAAATCCATTAGTTTAAATCCAGCGTAGCTTATGCTGATCAGGCCAGCAGCTACAACAATTATACCTGTAATCAGGTGTGAAAAAGTCATGACTGCACTTACCATTTCCTTGCTCAATCCAAGACCAACTGAAAAAATCAATACCATGATCAATTCATTTGAACCAATCTGAGCGGGAGGATGAGGTAGTATATAGCTTAAGTAAATTAATGTATAACCAAAGAGGACATAGAAGAAATCAATAGATTGCGAGAATGATTTAAACAATACCCAAAAGAATAAACTATCACAAACTACAGAAGATATTGTCAGCAGGATACAAGGGATTAACAGATTTAAATGATTCTTAAAAATAGCCGTACCCTGTATAAATAGCTCAATAAACTCATGAATTTTTTCTTTATAATGATTTGGAAAGAAAAAGAAGATACTTTGAAGTAATTTTATCACCTTATCTTCCTGTATCGTTGCAAAATATAAAATAGACGCTCCAAAAAGAAAAACACCAATTAATAAGAAAATAAGTGTATAGAGGTAAGAATCGAGCTGGATGGGTATAAAAGGAATTAGAATAATAATCACAAAAATACCAAAAGTATCAAACAATTTGTCAATAAAGACAGATGGAAAACTCTTTGAAAGCTGGATTTGATAGTTTTTTTTAATCAGCAGACACTTTGCAAGTTCTCCTGCACGAATCGGTATCAGATAATTTATAAAATTTCCTGCCAAAAGGTAAGCAAAACTGTCTTTTTGTTTTATTGACTGGCTGGTTGAAAGCAGGATCTTCCATCTGTATGCTCTAATCCAGTATGAGAATAGATAAAAAGAAAATGCTAGCAGGGATAAACTGATTTTTATTTGTTTGAAATAAGAAGTCAACAGATTTATATCTATCCATTGAGACCAAAGATAGAGAAAAAATAACCCGATCGCAACACTAAACATAATTTTAAACAATTTACTCTTCATCTTTTTACAATTTTCTTTCTTATCTCACAAAAAGGAGGTATTGATGATGAGCCCATATTTTTTTAAATGTATGGGGAGCGTTTTTTTCAAAAAATTCAAATTTCTCAAAGTCTTTTGGCATATCAGGTCGTTTCCCTGAATAGTAATCCAAAATGCTAACAGGTTCTTTTTTTATATGTGCTGAGGGTTTTTTAGGCAATAAAAACGACAGTTTCAATTTCTTTAAAAAATCTTCTTTTGACATTCCAATATCAGGCCATAGGGGACAATCCAGTAATTCATGACTCAGTAGTTTCCATTTGAGTTTTTTCATTTCAGATTTAATGTAATGGACTTTAATATAGTCTTCGTTCAGGTATTTTTTTAGATCATCCTGTCCAAAATACTTTTGTTGTAAATATCCAATTCCGGTCTGGTTCGGTACAATCAGCAAAATGACTTTTTTACTGACTCTATCCAGTTCTTTTAGAAAAACGGAGAGGTCATTAACAAACCATAATGCAGAAAAATTCCATGACATATCAAAAGTTTTCTCTTCAAAAGGGAGAGAAGAATAATCTTCTGTATAAATGCCTGTAAATGGCAATTCTAAGTCTTTCCATGTTCTTTGAATATAATCAAGTCTTTTTTGATTATGATCCATTAGCGTGATTTGGCAGTCTTTCTGTGCGATATACATGCTATTTATGCCACTTAATCCGGTAAATCCAAAAGAGGGAGTTTCCAGGACACTTTTAATCTTGAAATGTTTTACAGTTTTAAATAGAATTCTGTTGATGATAAAGCGTTCATAAGTTGATCCTAATCCTTCATCAGGATTCTCATAATATTTTTCCCAGAAATGTAAAATGGGTATTGCCATTTTTATCCGCCTATTTTAATTTTTTATACCATTCAATGGATTGTTTAAAGCCTGGGATGGTTTTAACTCGTTTCAGGTTAAGATCTTCATATACCTGATTAACATCATAATACCAGTTTTTTGAAATCAATTCAAAACGACTAATCCATAATTCGTTCTTAAAGAACCGACTTATTTTTTCGCCAGCTTCAAAGAAAGAAGAGTCTATTTTTCTGTTTAAAGGGTATGGTTTATGATGAAGTTTTTCTGAGATAAATTGTATCAATTCTTCAAAAATCACAGGTTTTTCATCTGCTATTATCCATTCTTTACCACTTTTATGATCAGATTTTAGCGCTTTTACAAATGCTTCTGTAATCAGATCAATATGTGTCATGTGGAGTCTGACAGGTTTATTTGGATAAAAAAGCATTTTTTTGTCAATCAGTTTGATTAAAGTAAAAGGGAATCCAAAATCTTCTCCTCCGTATGTGATCGCAGGTCTTAGAATGTAAGCATTCAGGTTACCAGCCAGAACATATTTCTGAATAATGGCTTCACTTCTGATTTTTGTATAATGATAGTAGTTATCTTCTTGTTTAGGTGTGTAGTTATTTGCAGGTAATTCCAGGGGAATTGCTCCAAATACACCCACAGAAGAACAGAACAGCAGTTTAGATTGATTTTTGACAGCATTTAGCACTAACTGTTCGGTTGCGAATACATTCGCTCTCTGATATTCTTCCTTGCTGAATTTTCGGCCTCCTCTGAGTGCTCCTATATGAACGATATAGGTAAAAGCCTTTTTTTCAAGGAATTGCTTTAACTTTTTAATATCTCCAAGATCAATCTCTACAAAATTAACCTTATCAATAAATTCAGCATAACGCTTTTTATTTGTTTTTGGTCTTATTAAAGCGGTGATTTCATAATGACCAATCAGTTTCTTTGCCACACTTTTACCAATAAAACCAGTAATTCCAGTTAGAAGTAATGTTTCCATTTATTCTCCAAAAAATCCGAATAATTTTTCAAAAAAGCTTTTCTTTTTAGGTGTTTCTCTTCTACTCATATAAAAATGAGGGATATGTTCGTTTTTTAGCATTTTTTCAGGAAAAGTTTTTGATAAAAGCTGTGCCATTTTATCATCAAATTCAGCTCTAATGGCATCTACTGCTTCAGCATAATCATAGACTCCTGAATGACAGTGACAATCTGATCCAAGAAAATGTGCCCAACCTCTGTCAATTAATTCAAATGCGGTATCCTGAACTTGTTTGCCATAACCACCTAAAATACTGCTGGTATTAATTTGCAGATAAACATCTCTTTGCAGGAAATCATCCGCTTTATCTGGATTTTGCTTGATTTCACGGTATCTTTCCGGGTGGGCTAAAATGGGCTTCATCCCTTTTCTGTTCATCTGATAAAGGAGTTGAAACAAATCTTCCGTAAAACCATTGAGATTATTTTCTATCAGTACATATTGAGAATTATTGATGAAGAGGTTTTCTTTATATATTTCATCAATGATATTTTCACCGTTGAGGTAAACTTCAGCTGAGTGAAAAAAATCTACATCAGGAGCATATTGTTGCTTAACAGACATTACTTTATTGAATGCTGATTTGACTTTTTCCTGAGTACTATCATAAAAACCAGGCATATAGTGAGGTGTAAAAACAAGCTTCTTAACGCCTGATTGCTGAATGAGTTTTAGATATTCGATGGTCGTTTCAAAATCTTGAGAACCATCATCAAGTTCTGCCAATATATGGTTGTGAATATCAATCATAGAATTTCCTTATTTACTATCTGACACTGTGAACAGCATCTGCGAATTCTCTGACAATGCTGTATTCATCCAGTTGTTCTAAAACAGTTCCAATAACAACAAAATCAGCTCCTGCTTCAGCCTTTTGTTTTGCTGTATCTGGGGTTCTGATTCCACCTCCCACAATCAGAGGTATTTCGATTTTTGATGAAACAGCCTGAATCATTTCTTCAGGGACAGATTCTTTAGCGCCACTTCCTGCTTCCAGATATATCATTTTCATGCCAAGATATTGTCCTGCTAAAGCATGAATCAGTGCAATATCGTTTTTTCTTCGAGGTATAGGCATACTATGACTCATGTACTGGACAGATGATAGATTGCCTGACTCTACCAAGAGATAGCCGGTTGGAATGCTTTCCAGTCCGGTATGATAAAGTTGTGGGGCACATCTGACTTGTTCTTCAATTAACACTTGAGGATTTCTGCTGCTAAGCATACTCAATAATAAAATTGCATCAGCGTAAGCGCTTACAAAATTAAACAGACCTGGAAATATGATAACAGGTATATCAACTGATTGTTTTATTTGCCGGATGCTTTCTTCATAGTGCTTTTCTATCATAATACTGCCACCAATTAAAATGGCATCTGCATTACTCTTTTGATAAATTTCTGCCAGTTTGACATTTGTTTTGATATCTTGTTTGTCAGGGTCAATCAGACAAAACAAACAGGCATTTTGTCTGCGTTTTTCAATAAGTTTGGTATATATATCATTTTTCATAAAAATCTCCTAATAAGCGATTTCAGTTCACACTTCATTTGTTCAGTGAATTATCTGCTCTGCAAACAAAGTGCTCAAAGTACGGGTTTGGACGATGCATTAGTAAATTCCTGAAAATAAATAGGATGTAAAAAAAATTAACAAAAGCACGAACATATCTAGCTTCATCCAATGATGTATTTTTCTTACAATCTGTGGGTGTTGTGACCGGTTTAAAACAATCAGGAAAAAGACCAAAGGAATAAACACGAGGACATTCAGCATTATAAAAACAAAAGCATTTGTCAGTTTTGTAAAATAAAAAATAAAAATACTAGAAAAAATGAGCGCAATTGGGATAATGATCCATTTTGCTACTTTGTCTTTTCCTAAAACGACCGCTAATGTTTTCGCATTTTGAGATTTGTCTCCTTCATAATCTTCAATTGTTTTTGTCCATTCTCTGATAATGGTGTAAAGAAATGCAAAAACCATGATGGGTAATACTTTAATCGGTTTAGTACTACTCAGAGCACCGTACAGAAAAGTCGATGCTGCAGACCAGGCTACAATCAGATTGCCGGATAAACCTCTTTTTTTAAATGAGACAGCATACATAAACAGCAGAAACAGATTTGCTGATGCGATGATTAAATGCCAGTAATTGGGGCTGAATAAACTGATTATTATGCCACTAAATCCCATTAACAAAGTGAGGTAGCGTGCTTGTAAAAGAGACATTTTTCCCGATGGTAAAATTCGATGAGGCTGGTTAATTTTATCAATTTCTATATCACAGATGTCATTGATGACATAACCAGCACCTGCAATGAGGGAAGCAGATAAAGCCAATAAGTAACTTAAACTGTTCAGCGGAGAAGCCCCACTGTAAACTGCACCAAAATAAGTGCAAATAAAGCTGAACAGACAGTTAAATGGTCTGATAATCAGGAATGGGTAAAAAAAACAATTTATCCTTTTCCAGATATCTTTTTTTACTTCAGGTATAGAATGATTCACACTATTAAATTCTATCTGACCCATTATTCTAAGGTAATCTATCCTTAATCATTCTGACAAATTCAACCAGAACCTGATTGTTAGGGATATTTTTTATCATTTTGTAAGAATCATCAAGTAGTTTTTCAGCTGTTCTTCTTGCTTTATCCAGACCCATAATGGAAGGATAGGTTGATTTGTTGTTTTTGGAATCTTCATAAGGCTCTTTCCCCAGCATTTCAAAATCACCGACATCGTCAAGAATATCGTCAATAATTTGGTAAGCCAGCCCTAGATTTAATGCATAATTTGAAAGCGTGTTTGTCATATTATCTTCAGCACCATATAACGCACAAGCCAGCTTTATGGACGCTTCAAGGAGAGCTCCTGTTTTTTTTAAATGAACATATTTCAAGACATTTATTTGTATATTTTGTTTATTAGAAGACAAAATATCTACTGTTTGTCCTCCAATCATTCCACGTGTTGATATTGCATTACAGAGTATTCTGATACATTTAACGGCTTTTTCTTTATCATTTAATTTTGCAAGCATTTCGAATGCTTTGGTAAGAAGGGCATCGCCCGCAAGTATAGCGATTGCAGGTGAGAACTTTTTATGACAGGTGAGCTGTCCTCTGCGTTCATTGGAGTTATCAAGAGAGGGCAGATCATCATGGATCAGAGAGGCGGTATGAACCATTTCCATTGCAGCAGCAGCAAGTGATACCTGATCTAAAATTTCCTGATCATTACTTCTATTTAACATTTCATAGGTTGCATAAAGCAAAACAGGGCGTAAACGTTTCCCTCCGCTGAATATGGAGTATCTCATTGCAGTATAGAGCTCTTTTGGTTGTTCTCCTTTACTGACCAGATGTTCATCCAGCACTTTATTTAAGAGTTCGACTCTATCTTCAAAATATTTCTGAACTATCATGTTGACTCCTTTATTTAAATCAAAGAATTATGACTTGTTTAACATTATTTAAAAGGCTTTTATTGTCAATCAAAATTCATCATTATATTAAAAAAAGTAAATTATCAGGTCTATGCTAATATAATTGACTTTATCTGTATTTTTTGCTAGAATACTTAAAAAATGAGATGGAGGTTGTTATGTTTAATCGAGTCAATATGGTAATATGTTTTGTTTTGCTTTTTTCAGTTCTCTCAGGAAAAGCTAAGAATCCAGAAAATATTTACTTGTTTATTTACGAAGGCAAAGCATACGAGGTTGTTAAGGAACGCATGACATGGGAAAATGCTACTGGATTTGCTGTCAGCAGAGGAGGATATCTTGTAGAAATCAATAATGAGGCTGAACAAACTGCTGTTTATCAGGCTATCATCAATGGGGCTCAGATACCAACAAATTACACAAGTGTATCTAATGGTGGAGGTATTGCTTATGTTTGGATTGGTGCAACAGATCAGAATCAGGAAGGAATATGGCTTTGGGATGGGAACAACGATCAAATGGGTACTCATTTCTGGTCAGGTCAGGGAACAAACGGCGGGGGAGATGGATCTTCAGAAAATAATGCATATTATAACTGGGGTGGCAGTCTTTAGGTTTTCCAAAAGAACCTGATAACTGGAATAATGATCAAAACTATGGCGCGATGGCATTAGCAGGTTGGCCTGCTGGTACAAACAATCTTGGCACAGCTGGTGAATGGAATGATATTATGGGCGTTTATCAACTCTATTTTGTGATTGAATACAATGGGCCTACCGGATCAAATGATATCCTGATAGATTCACAGAGTCAATTTTCTATTTTCCCAAATCCAGCGACTCAAACCGTTAAAATTGACCGACCTGAGTTGATTCGTTCAGTTGAAATTTTCAATATCAAAGGGCAATGTTTACAGAAAACAACACGTAATGAAATTGACTTAACTCATTATAAAAAAGGGATATATTTATTCAGAATTAAGAGTGATTCTCATGAGTCTGTTCATAAAGTTATGATAATGAATTAATCATTTTAATATAGTATTTCTCAAAATCATTTGTGCTGGTACTAATAGATTGTATCAATCTGACTACTTTATTGTATCTTTATTTACGATGATTGAAGTTCGATTTTAAAACCACTGAATGCAAATGCTTTTCATTAAAAATAAAATTATTAACAAAAAAGATCAATTGGTTGATAGAAAAAATGACTATTTTTGATGAACTCGTAATTAATCAGTACAAAAAAAAATCAAATTTTCTGAAAATATATGATTAAACAGCAAATTCAAAATTGTAACCCCTAATTTTTGAAAATTTGAAGTTAAACAAGACCTTTTTT